>JAJCYJ010000200.1 GCA_029262975.1 Saprospiraceae bacterium | reverse complement strand
CCAGCGCAACCTACCCAAAACAAAATTTCGGGTTTTTGTCCTTCAGCAACATATTCAGCGATTGTTTTTACCATAGCTATATCCTAAATTAAATAATTTTAAATGATCATGTGATCAGGTATCTTTTCTCCAGGCTTCACGCTCTTCAGGCATTTGCCAAACAGCACCACCGTTTTCTACACTATTAAACATTGGTAACCAGTCTGATGGGCCTGCAGAATTTGTTAAAATATCGTATCGACGCATTGCAAGTATGGGCTCCAAAGGATTAATTAACACAGGACAAGCTTCTACACATGCATTACAGGTTGTACAGGCATATATTTCTTCGCTTGTAATATAATCGAAGAGTGATTTGCCATCACTATAGTTATCTTTAGATAAAGAAGAGTCTTCGGTTCGTTTGTCCTCAGCAATAAATGCTACATCACCGCTTCTTATATTTTTACCTACTTCCTCTGTCCGATCACGGATGTCCATCATGATTTTTCTTGGTGACAGTTTTTTGCCGGTCATATTAGCTGGACAGACCGAACTACACCTACCACATTCGGTGCATGTATAGGATTCTAAAATATTTTTCCAGGGCAGATCAAAAATATCTTTGGAGCCGAATTCCGGAATTTCTTCACTCATTTCTGTACTTTCTTCTTCTAAAAGTCCCATCATAGACTTAACCTCATTCATGATTTCTGGCATGTTATCCATTTCCCCTCTTGACTTTTTACGCGTGAAAAAAACATTCGGGAAAGCGAAAAAGATATGCAGATGTTTGGAATGTGGTAAATATGAGATAAATCCAAAAACGACAATAATATGGAGCCACCACCCTAATCTTTCTATGAAATGCAGACTGCCCTCACCAAATCCTCCGAACAATGCCGGACCTAACCAGGAACTTATGACAAGTCTGCCGGTATCTGGAAAATGTTCCGGGTCCATTTGCTGTAACAAGATGTCTGCACCATTCATACAACAAATCCCTATAAGCAGCAGTAATTCACCTACCAGAATGAGGTTTCCATCGAGACGAGGCCAACCTTTCATTTCTGACTTCCAGAAGCGAGGTACTTTCAGGATATTCCTTCTCCACAAAAAGATGATTGTTGCTACAAACGCAAGCAAAGAAAGTACCTCAATAAAGCTTATTATGAAAGTGTATAGGGCGCCTAATTTATCAGCGAAAAATCGATGACCACCGCCAAATCCATCAATAAAAATTTCGAGTAATTCTACCTGGGTCATGAGGAATGCTGCATATATAAAGAAGTGCAACAAGGCAGGTATAAATCTCTTGAACATCTTTTTCTGTCCAAATGCTACTAAAAATACATTTTTCCATCGCCAGGCTGTATCTCCACTAATCACCTCAGATTTACCCAGGTTTATATTTTTCACAATCGCTCCAAATTGCTTAAAAGCAAAATAAAAGACTAGTAATGTTAAAAGGATGAATATGATCTGTGACAATGCCATGAGCCTAAAGTATCTTTGTGCTAAATAATGTCATTTATGTCTATTCTCAATGATAAGCAAATAGGTCAGAAACTTAGGCGACTTGCGTATGAAATAATTGAACAAAATACAGAGGTAAAAGAACTTTACCTGGCTGGAATTAACAACAATGGCTATCGATTTGCCAGGCTTCTGGAAGAAGAATTGCGTGAAATCGAAGTATGCCCATTTGAGACTACGCTTATCAGGGTAAGTCTCAATCCGGCTAAACCAGTTGCTGAGGCTATTAAACTTGATATACCTCCCGATACCTTAAAAAACAAAACCGTTATTATTATTGATGATGTCGCCAATACAGGCAGGACCTTGTTTTATGCATTCAAACCATTTCTGAATTTGCTGATAAAAAAAATGCAGGTGGCCGTTTTGGTCGATCGCAAGCATAAGTCATTTCCTGTTCAGGTAGACTATGTCGGGCTCTCCCTCGCAACGACAGTCATGGACAATATTGACGTCAATTTAAGTCGAAGAGGTCGATTTAGCGCTAAAATGGCCTGATCAGAAGACATTGTTAGTTAAATGTGGATTTAATTGATAATAAATTATCATATATATGACCTACGGAATAAAGAGTAGAGTTACCTTTGTGAGATTGAAAAAACCTATTTATTTAATTCTAAACCAATCTTATGAGAAGGATAACTTCTACACTTCTTTTCGTACTTGCCTTAGGCTGTGTATATGCGCAAGTAACTGTTAAGGGTACACTCGTTGACGAGTCGTCCAAAGAACCACTTATCGGTGCTAACATTTTGCACAAAGCAAGTTCTACTGGCACGATTACTGAGCTCGATGGCACATTCTCCATTGACTTACCAGCAGCAGCCAAGAGACTTGAAATAAGTTACCTGGGCTACAATACTTACAACATCACTCTTCAGGGAGCCGGACCGGATTTTGATCTTGGTACAATCAAGCTTACGCAGAGTGCATTTGGATTAGATGAAGTAGTTATATCCGGGGTAATGGATATTGTTCAGGATCGCCGAACTCCTGTAGCTGTATCTACTATTACCATCGCGGATATCCAAGCTAAAGCCGGAAATGTTGAATTTCCAGAATTAATGAAATCCACTCCTTCCATCTATGTCGCGGGACAGGCTGGAGGATATGGAGATTCAGAAGTCTTTACCAGAGGATTCGATCAGACAAATACTGCATTTTTACTGAATGGTCAACCAATTAACGGTATGGAAGATGGAAAGATGTACTGGTCTAACTGGTCTGGTATGTCAGATGTTGCTACTGCCGTTCAGATACAAAGAGGCTTAGGATCATCTAAATTGGCCATTTCATCTGTGGGTGGAACGACCAATATCATCATGAAGCCAACTTCTCAACGCAAGGGAGGTTCTGTTTCCTACTTAATGGGAAATGACCAGTATAATAAGATAACTGCTTCCTATAATACGGGCATGCAGGGAAAATTTGGATTGAGCGTTTTATTGACACATTGGCAAGGAAACGGCTGGGCTGAAGGAACAAAAGGACAGGGACAGAATTACTTTATCTCTGCAGGCTATAAGCCAAGCCCTAAGCATGAATTCAACTTTTTAATCACGGGTGCTCCGCAATGGCATGATCAGAACTTTAACAAAAGAATATCTGATCACTTTAGAAGCGGAGAATTCAATATTAAGTTTAACAGCAATTATGGTTACTTGAATGGAGAGTATCTTTCATTAAGAAGAAACTACTACCACAAGCCAGTCACCAATCTTAACTGGGAGTGGACATTAAATGAAAAGTCCTCTCTTTCTACTGTTGCCTATGGCTCATGGGGTCGTGGTGGTGGATCAGGAGATATCGGAAGTCGTAACAACCGATTCTTTACAAATGATGGATATATTGACTGGGATCAGGTAAGAGCAGCCAATGTAGCTGATGCCGGAGACGAAGAGTGGGTAATCCGAAACTCAGTAAATAATCACAGATGGTTTGGTCTTGTAACAAATTATCAAACGATTATTAATCAGAATCTTACTTTTAGCATGGGAGCCGATCTTCGAACTTATCGTGGATCACATTTTCGGGAACTACGTGATCTAGTAGGTGCCCCTGCGTACTCACAACGTGCAAATGCAAGATTTCCTGCAAGAGAAGTAACTGCAACTTTCCCCGCTAATCCGTGGAAGGCTGTTTCAAATTTTGCTGATAATGAGGACAGAATCGCATACACAAATGATGAGACCATCTCCTATGCAGGTGTCTTTAGTCAAATTGAATATTCAAGCGACAAATTTTCAGGATATTTCCAAGGTGCCTTATCCAATCAAAGTCATGTCAGATTTGAAATATTTAATGAAACAGATGCCAATGAGGAATCAGAAAAAGTAAAAAACGTCGGCTATAACTTAAAAACTGGATTTAGTTATGCATTCGATGATAATAGTAGTTTCTACTTTAATACCGGTTTTTATCAAAGACAGCCTTTTCATGATGATATTTACTTGAATTTCAGTAATCAAGTTAATAGAGCAACAGTACCTGAAAAGATTTTTGGATTGGAAGCCGGATATAAGTATTCAAGCCGTGACTTTGCATTAAATCTTAACTTGTATCGAACATCCTGGAAGGACAGAGCTACCACAAGGACTGTTCGCGAAGGTGACATGCTTCCTAATGGCACAGTACTAACATCCGAAGCATTTAGAAATTCAGTTCAGGATCAACTTCATAGTGGAGTTGAGCTCGATTTTAGTTATGACATAAACGAGAAGTTTAGATTGAAAGGATTTTCATCTATCGGTGACTGGGCTTATGCAGGCACTATAAGTACCCAGTTTTTTGATGAAGATCGTAATCTCTTATATGAAAGTGCTGGCGATGACATAGACGGAGTTAAAGTGGGAGGTCCGGCACAGACTTCAGGCGGTCTCGGACTGGATTATAAAGCATCTACAGCTTTTAAAATTGATTTGGATTACAATTACTATAACAATCTCTACTCAAATATTTCAGCAAGTAACAGTTCTCTAAAACTGCCA
>JAJCYJ010000199.1 GCA_029262975.1 Saprospiraceae bacterium | reverse complement strand
ATAGCCACATAAACATCTCCATTTCCCGGGTAATTAGCGGTCGCTGCATCATTAGTTGTTGGAAGGTTAGTTGAAAAAGTGGTATTCGCCAGGTATAAATTGGTCATTTCCTCATTAACAAAAATAGCTTCGGGGTTATCATTTTCATTGCCCCCGACGAGCATGCCCAATACCAACTCGGGTTTTGAAATATTTATCTGACCGATATATGCATTTCTTTTAGCGGGAGAAAATTCCGGCAAACTATCTGTGATGATGACTGGTTTGCCTCTGTCAGCGGCAGCAAAGAATAAGTCGTTATTAGCACCGACGTGCATATCTTCTATTTGGCAATCTTCACATGGTATATAAGAGCTGAAATGAATCTGGTTAGTGAGTGGACTCATAACGGCGGCATACTGACCTCCACTATTTGCGATTGGATTTACGAGTTGACTCAACTGACCTCTGCCTGCCATATGAACCCTGTTTAATTGATCAGTTTTCAAAAAAGCGGGTCTGAATTCTTCAAGAAAAGTAGAATAAATAAATGTAGAATTATTGGCATCAAATACGCAAAGTACATGCTTGTCATCACCTGTAAATGCATTATCAAAAGCATTTGCTGAACCGGGATAATTGCCGAGCGGATTTTCTGTATATCCTAATAGGTATACTCTGTTAAGACTGTCAATAGCGAGTCCTTCTTCAACGTTACTTCCTGTATTAATTCTGTCATTTTCAAACCCACCAATAAACGATGAGTAAAGAAGTGCACCTATCGGACTAAATTTCATAAGAAAAAGATCCCAGTTGCCAATGTTGCTGGTGTTAAGAGCATTGCCGGAAGTTGGAAATCCCGCTCCGTCAGTCTCTCCTGAAAGAAAAACATTATTGTTTTGATCCACCACGATACCTGAAGTATATTCTCTTCCCCGCAAATCCAAAGCGCTGAAATTTGGAAATTCCGAAGCACCACCTATATAAGTAGCAAAGATCCTTTTGCCTGAGGGATCGTGCTTTATAAGATAAATGTCGATGATGCCTCCGAATCCTGTTTGAATCGGATTTTCTTGCGGTAATCCAACGTCACGGGTCGTCACATCCACTATAATGTTCTGGTCGTTATCTAAAATTATATGACGGGCCTGCGTATCACTTATGCCGGTACCATACCACAGCAAAAGCTCAAAATCTGGTTCGCCGGGTAAAAATTTAGTGATATAAAATTGATTGCTTAAATCTGAAGTACCCGTCATATACACATACCCCTCTTTGTCTACTACTATATCTGCAACATTTTCCCTTGCCGGCGGTCCGCCAAAATAAGTGGCATAAGTAAGTATAGGGTCGATAACCAGAGGGATAGAATGATCATAATTTCCGATGGCAAAAGAAATCCGTCCATCGGTTTTTTTTATAAATGAACCTGGTATTTTGTTCCGTTTACCATCTATATTTTGATAAATAAATGGAGCTTCTATTTTGATCGAATTGCGAAGAAGGATATCACCTGAATCAGAGATCAGGATGTCATCCTCTTTACTACTTATAAACTGTATTTGGTTTGGGTCGGCATCCGGATCAATTATAAAGTCAAACTCCAGATTTCCCGCTTCATTACCATAAAATACGACATCAATTCCTGGATAGATATTGTCATATCTTAATTTTTGAAAAGATGGAATATGTTCAAACCAGGAAGAAGCATCCGGTCCGTTAAAATAACTGAGCTTATTCTTTTTCTTATTAATAGGAACAAGCTTAGCGTCTTCGCTGGCATTGATAAATTGAATAAATAATTCTTCTAGTTCTCTTTTTTCATTTTTGAAATAAATATGAAAAGATTGATTGTCAAATCCAACTCTAAAATTTCCAGCGTGGGCAACGTATTGACTCGAACCAGGGTGTTGCCCTATGTTTTCTTCAATCGTTATAGACTGGGGAGTTTCAGCAGCATTGGCAATATTAATGAATGCAACAAGAAATATTAAGGTGAACAGGTAGTGCTGTAGTCCCCTCATGACTAGGTATGGATGAACATTCTAAAGATAAAAAAAACGTTGATGAATCTTCCTTATCTTCTACTTTATTTAATCTATAATAATTGTGATTTAGTTTCCGATATAAAATCGAACACTCCGGTTAAGTAACTGGAAATTGAAAACTGCCTGGGATAATTGCTGTTTCTACTAATGTTTATTTAAACCCGGGTAAAAAATTTAAATCTTGATTGGAGAAGAAAGCACAAGTCAGATTCATTTAAGAAATGAAACAATAATAAACGGATATGGAATTATCGAAAAATATATAGACACTTTTAAATAAATTTTTAGATGATAAAGAATCGAGAGGTTGCCAACGCCATAATTTTCATACCTTTTATAAAAAACAACAATGGAAAGATCTTTTATTTTTTTATTGATCCTTTTAACTGCCCATCTAAATGCGCAACATTTCGCCGTTGAACGCACAACTAATGGATTGCTGGCGGACTTTAATGGTGGCTCCAACATGTATCTTCAAATGAAAGAAAATGGGTTTCCGAGAGGATATATTGGATCCTTCTCCGGAACCGCCGATGATTTTGATTTAGGTACCAGTTCGAGCAACATTGCAGGAGATCTTCATTTTACGATACAGGCGATACCCTCAATGACTTTGAAGAATTCAGGAAACTTCGGAATTGGTAATACTAACCCGACCGAGAAACTTCATGTTAATGGAAATATCAGGGTGCAGGATGATGCAGATATTTTTGGGGTCGATCAGATTGTTGGATTTAATGATATACGATTTTATGGTGATGCCACCGATGGTCCGGATCTTTTTATTGCTGCTAATGGTAAAGTAGGAATAGGCACGACAAGTCCAGACGCCACCCTTCATCTGAATGGTGATATGAAATTAGGGAATCTCCTTTTTTTTGCAACCCCCGTAAGTTTTCGCATGTGGGGTAATCTTGAACCCCAGGATACAAATCCAACCTTTCATAATCGCGACTTGGGACATACTGATCATTGGTGGGATGATGTATATGCGCTAGAATTCAAGGGCCCTTCTGACATACGATATAAGAAAAATGTACAGCCCTTAAATTATGGACTCGATGCAGTCCTGAAGATGAGACCTGTAAGTTTTTTATGGAAACATAAGAAAGACGATGGGCTCAACTACGGATTGATTGCCCAGGAATTAATTGAAATTATTCCGGAATTAGTTAGTTCGAGCAATGCTGATAATGGAACTGAAAGTGACTCAGATGCTGAACCAGGCTATTTAAATGTCTCCTATATGGAGCTCATCCCTGTCTTGATAAAATCAATTCAGGAGCAAAACGACTTAATACAGGTCCAACAGAAGGAACTGTTTGATTTGAAATCCAAGTTATCCGAATATGAGCGACTCAATCAACGGCTAACCAACTTAGAAGAAAAAATTAGAAAGATGTAACCCCCATTTTAAGTATATGGTCCATTTTGAAGTCGTCGATTTATGGTTTAACCTGGATTATGCTTTAGGTTTTCGTGATGAGAGTTGAAAGAGTAATAAAATAAGGTGCTCTACTGTGATTTTGACTCGCAAACATAGTCACCACTGTGGTGAGAATCAAAATCGATGGACGTGCCTGATTTTGCAGCTATTTCAGCTCGTAATAGACATTCCAATGCATAATCCAGGTTTGAATGGCAGAAATTAAGAGCATGATTGCATTGAAGTTGATGCCCCAATAGCAAAAGCATGCAGCTATTCCTGATCATAAGACCAAAACAGGAATTGTGTTTTAAAACAACGAATAGCTCAAGATTTGTTTATTTACTATCCCTCATCTTTTTAACCACCATCCTAACCAGCAACCGATCAAAGTCCAGGGTAGGATTGCGTCTAAAAGATCTGGCAAGCTATTGGTCTGAAACCATATTGAGTCCAGATAATTAATGGCCAAATATCCCATAACTCCTGTCCCTACAGAACCCAAAACAGCGGTTTTCATATCCAGATTTGCAAAATTTAGCAGGATCCAACATAAAATCATGACGGCCAGGAAATCAATGATTAGCGCCCTGATCATGTTCATGCCCATGTTATGCTCTAGAGCTGAGTGATATTGCACCATTGCCCAGGGTTTTCCGATCCGTTCTTCCATGAGTGCCGCTTGCTGCTCTGGATTTTCTTTCGGAGCGCGTATCATATAATATTCTCCAGGTTGAAGATCAGCACCGGTCATTGCATCCATAAGTTCTTCCTGCGCAGGTGTATAGGCCATCTGTGAATAATGAAGATCGAGCAAGCCATAAGACATAAATTGCCATATAAACAAGATTAAGCCGCCTACTAAAGAACCTATTATTAGTTTTTTCATTTTGTTGAATTTGATGTTAATCTAATCAAAAGCCTGCATATTCTTCACTGGCTTAGTGTCAAAAAAGAAAATGCCGCATAAACTATAGCTACCTATAAATTCCGCAATACATAAAAATCCTATTTTGCAAACTCAAGATGTAAAAGAAATGATGCAGCATACAAAACCACTTAATACAAGTAAGAGAATATTGATGGGCCCCGGACCAAGTGACGCCCATCCCAGGGTGCTGAAAGCCATGGCGACACCACTGATCGGCCACCTGGATCCAGAGTTTGTAGATATTATGGATGACATAAAATATATGACACAACAGACTTTCCAGACTGACAACTATCTCACTTTTGTAGTATCAGCACCTGGAAGCGCCGGTATGGAAACATGCTTAGTAAATCTCCTTGAGCCCGGAGATGAAGCTGTTATATGCATACATGGTGTCTTTGGGGGACGTATGGCGGATATTGCAGAGCGATGCGGTGCTAAAGTAACTAAGGTAGAAGCGCCCTGGGGCGAATCGATCGATCCGGAACAAGTAAAAGCGGCGCTTGACAAGGTGGATAATCCTAAGATTGTAGCTATCGTCCACGCAGAAACATCAACAGGAGTGCTTCAACCCCTCGAAGCAATCAGCAAGTATACACATGATGCGGGAGCCTTATTAGTTGTAGATGCCGTGACATCATATTGTGGTGCTCAACTGAAAGTTGATGAATGGCAAATTGATGCTATATATTCAGGCACTCAAAAATGCCTGAGCGCACCTCCGGGATTATCGCCTGTATCATTCAGTGAGGCGGCAATAAAAGCGCTCGAAAATCGCAAGACCAAAGT
>JAJCYJ010000198.1 GCA_029262975.1 Saprospiraceae bacterium | reverse complement strand
TATTGATATCAATCCCATATTCATTCAATGATTCGCTTGAAATTAAGTCTTCTTCCAAAGATTGGATTGCATCTTTTCCGATTAAGAAAAAATGTATTTCAGAATTTTGTGCCAGAATGTATTTTAGAACATTTTCAGGCTCATCTGACTCACCGGGAAACAAATTTTCGGGTATAACCATGACCTCATTTATGGCGCAATATAAAGTGGACTTATGAAATATTGAGTAACCCGACCGGTCATTTAAAATATTACGGCTAAACAACGTAATTTTCATTATAACTTCTTTTAGACCAATCTGATCCTTATTGAATAGCTTAATCAGAACGGACATATCTCTATTATGTGTTTTCTCTTTTCCGATTGGTTTATACTCATAATGATTGATTGTCGCCAAAACTGATAGAATTGCTTCTTTTGATGATGTGAGTAAGTATTCCTTTCTGTTGAGTTTAGGTTTCTCCTTGTATAATTCCTCAAATGTTAAATGTGAGGTAATAGGAAGCTTTGCGTTTATTACTTGTTCATTAGCCACATTCGTTCATTTTATCAATAATATGTACTTCAATACCAATAATCAAAAAGCGCCGTTGATTTTCTAAGAGGGCGTGGGGGTTCCTTTTACATCATCTGAATTTCCTTCAGTATTACTAAACCTTTTTTTATCTTATGTCCCTTATTCACTTTCTATATCGTCCATATTCCAGAGTTGTTAATCTTTATTTTGTATGATGAAATATTTATTGGTTCTACTAATGTTTTTACAATTATTGAATACGCCTTTCTCGCAAAATGCCGATAGTACTTACATAACACCCCTTGGTAGTGAATTAAAAGGAATTTATATAGGAGGAGGAATATTTTTTGTTGGAGGAGCCGCTCTTGGAGGGATTGCAAATAATTTCTCATCAAGCGGTGGTAATGCATTGTTACCTTTCCATACAGGCTTGTGGGCATCTGTCCCTGGTAGTATCATAGGATTCGGAATAGGGGCAGCAATGGCTAAAACGCATAGCAGAAAAGACGGGGCATTTCAATTTAGTTCAGGCTTGGCATTCGCACCGAACTTCTTTAGGCCTCTAAAGAAAAACACCCTGGTAGGGCTTCACTTTCGAATCATCTCCCCAGGTATAAGTAACTGGAGGTATAGCCTAAGCATGAATAAGTATTTTTCAGACTCCTTTATGGAGTTCACATTCGACTGGACAGAAATCAATGTCGATTTGCAGTATATCATGACGATCACAGAGTCAGTGTTATTTTATCCTTTTATTGGAACAAATTGGCGTATTAAAAAAACGACGGGAAGTTTCGATTCATCTACACTTGATGATGGGGGAATAAACTATGGAATTGGTCTGAATGTAAAGGTGTTAGGAAGATTAAAAATATTTGGTGAAACTAGATATAGCTATACCCAGTCTGAAGAAGGTTGGCTGATTTCATCTTTGGGTGCTCAATTTAGTTTGAAGTAGTTTGGTGCCAGAATGTAGTTGCAACTTTATCTGACATTACAATTTCTAGTTCATGAAAGACCAATTGCCTGTTAAATGTCCATTCCCGTGCTCTCCTGTCCTTGCTTCTGTACCTTCTTTCATTTAATCGAGGATTGTTAATCTAAAGCTCCTTACTTGTTCTGTCGCATCTGGCTATTTATCTCAATTATTCAGACTCCTATGGAAAATACTTCTATTGGTAATCAGCAAGTTATGCCATTGGTGTGATCAACTTCCTACTTCTAAAACGACTAATTTTGGTAGATGCGACAGAACCCGTTCGTGCTATCCAAAAACAAAAGATTGATTTTCAGACATAGTGGGTCTTTGTTCGTTTTATAATTATTGGAAATCAGTAATAGTTATTAAAATCAGATCTTAAATAGTAAATAGATTAAAAGGAAAAGTAATGGTAGCAACAGATGGAGCATGTAATTAGGACGTACGGGATCATTAAAATTAGCAAGAGAAGTAGCTAAAGTAGTGGTGAATTATTTTGACAATGAAGACGATGTTGTCGAAGCTATAAAATTAATGGAGAAAATAAGTAGTGAAGCTTTCATGGTAAAGTGTGATGCACAAAATTCAATGACATTAATAAATTTCATGAGGGAGTAATCACAAAAGATCAAGTTCGCGTTAATTTAGCCAATGCTACACCTTTGAATCAAGAATGAAATGCAGATAAGGTGGCCTATTTACTAGTTTATTTAGCCGGAGATGAATCATCATTCCTTACAGGGAATAATGTGGATATCAATGGAGGATTTGGATTTAGCTAGTCCATTGCCTCTTAAGTATCAACAAATTAATATGTCAATAGGAACAATAATACCTTTCAAGAAAATTAAAAAAGGGCTGGATAATTTTGGTCCGGCATTTTTTATCATAGGCTATGTAGTAGGTACAGGTAGTGTGACCTCTATGGTGGTTTCCGGGGCCAATTATGGTTTAAGCCTTTCCTGGGCATTATTGCTTTCCTGTTTTTTTACCTATTTCCTCCTTATCGCCATAAGCAAATTGACTATTGTTTCTGGAGAAACTCTTATGTACAATTTTAAAAAGGCATTTGGGAAACCCCTCACCATTTTCATAATTACCGCACTGCTGGTTTCTATAGTTTCTTCGTGTATCGGTGTTATGGGCGTGGTGGCTGAAGTGACTATGGAATGGATATCGGTAAAAACGTCTATTTCCTTTCTCAATGGCCCTGTCATTTCCATTTTCTTCATTTTCCTATTAATTAGTCTTTTTTGGACAGGGAAACATGAAAATTTCATCAAGGCTATGAGTATTATGGTTGGCTTTATGGCATTTGCTTTCATCATTACCAGTATAATGGTAGTAAAGGAAGCAGGAACATCCATCATTGATTTCTTTCCAGAATTGCCTAAAGGGGATAATACCGGACTAGTCATAGCTGGGATAGTAGGTACGACAATGGCAGGGGTATGTTTAGTGTCTCGAAGTATTTTGGTTCAAGAACAAAATTGGGGGCTAAAAGACTTAAAAACAGAGAACAGAGATGCCATGTCATCTATGGTGATGACTTTTTTTATAAGTCTGGCTATTATGATTAGCGCAACAGGAACTCTTTACTTTCAGGGCGCCCAAGTTGATGATGCCACCGATATGATGCATGCATTGGGTCCTTGGGCGGGAGATTTTGCCCTTACCTTATTTACCTTAGGAATAATAGGTGCGGGATTGTCATCCATTTTTCCTAATCTTTTACTGTTCCCCTGGTTAATCGCAGATTATACAGGCACAGAAAGGAACATGAAAAAACCACTATATAAACTTTTGGTGGTTTTGATTGCATTGTCTGGATTGATTGTACCCTTTTTAGGTGGTAAGCCTGTTTGGATATTGATAGCCTCTCAAGCGCTTAGTCCATTTATTATGCCTTTGATAACTCTCTTTCTAATAATTCTACTTAATAGATCGAGTATAATGAAAGAGCATAAAATCAATGTTTGGATGAATATAGCGTTAGGGGCTACTTTTATTTTCAACTGTTACATGTTGTATGTTGCGTTGAACGGATTTTTGAATTTTATATAGTGTGATTAATTATAATTTTTTTTGACTCAATGTGCTGATGGAGATAGCCGGAGTTGCTTGAATGATTATAAGTAAATTTTAATGAGTGAAGCACGGTGTAGCACGTCATTTTAATAGTCTGGAAGAATAAGAATTTTACTAGATATTCTCACATAAATTATTTCAATTGCGGGGAAAATTATAAATAGAGACACACGCACTTTACCTCTTACATGGAACTTTCTGTTTTCCCGCCGTTCAAAAGTCTCCTGACGATGAATGTCAGGACAGGTCTGACTTCGAACCAATATCTCGTTCCCATATATTAAGCACATTAGATCTAAAAGCAGTTTGTAAATGCCCATGCAAGATTGATTATAAAATAATTTCAATAGATAATAATCTGGAGAAACCAAATTGCTATCTCTGATTATAAAATCAGACGAGAATTAATTGACTTTCTTGGACAATCGGCAGCAGTAAAAAATTATTCCGGACACATCTGATAAAACTTTAATATAAATTCTCCGATGTCGACCTAATCAAAATTAGAAAATCACCTTTCGGCTAATCTGGGATTTTCTTAGAAACACTTGATACAGCTGCTACACTAAAGAATCCAAGAACGTTAGCCTCGTTGTTTGCGATAATATTTGAAATTGGATTGGCCAGCGGAATAGAAAAAATACTATTATCTCCATTGGATATTTGTTCGCGTGCACTTTCTAAAAATTCAAAAGCTTCATTTCTTATAGAGTGAATCTCTACACGTATCTCGTCACCGTAATTATATGGTATTGGTATTAAGTCTGCTCCCAGTTGATTTATTCCTTCACGGATTGGAGGAATAAATACTAATCCATCGATTCCAGAACCTCTGTCCAAACCTGCATCATACGCGATATTTAGTTCCTGGGCTTTATTCAAATATGCTCCGTTTACATAAGTTTTAATCCAGTAGGTATCATTCTTTCCAGAAAAATCCCTGGCGTAAAAGTCGGCATACAACCCATCATCAGAAAGAAGAATATCATCCTTAAATGCAATATTTAACGTGTCAATCTTTGGCACTCTGGACATCGTCGTATGTGCTGTATAGAGGGTATTGTCGTATTTAATCTTCAATGAAAGTTTGTCCCCTGCTTGTCCTATGAGAGCAGTATCCGGTCTCCAAATATATCGACCAAAAATATTATGCTCAAATTCGAAATCTGTACTGTCATTTCGTGTCACAACGACTTTAGCATCAGTAACAGGTGCAGGCACCGTATTGTCAAAATAAGGCTGTGATAAACTCAATCTGATCACCTGAACTCTTTCCAAATCATTGAGCCACGCATCTACTACAAGAACTTCAGTTCCCGGTGATAAATTGACGTCAATTACATCTTCACATCCTGGCGCTAAGAAGACTACGCATAGAAAAATAAAGAGAATCTGATAAGCCTCATTTATATCCGATACATTCATTGTGATGATATGTACGATTATCAATTAAGTCAGAATTTACAGAATATTTCATAAAGCCTCATCCCTTATGTGGACGTTTCTATTTTTTCTATTTTCATGTTATAGAGCAGAATAACTCCCAAAAGGGCCGTGAGCATAATGCTTACAGCATAAATTAGAATATTTAGACTCGGCTCTTCAATCTTACCTAACATATCGACAGCTACATTAGAACTGGCATTAAAAAATGCATGGAGGAGGATGGCCATAAATACGCTGCCATTGGTTTTAAAGAAGATATAGCTAAATACCAGACTTTCAGATATGGTATAACAGAAAAAAAGTAAAACAGAAAACACGTTCACCTCCATAAAATCCGGAATTGCAGCGCCTGGGAAAGTGAATGAAACAAGATGCCACAGTCCCCATGCCGCACCTACCAATAAAGAACTTGTTCTGATAGTATACTTCTCTAACAATTTTGGCAATAAATATCCTCGCCAGCCAAGCTCTTCACCCATAGGTCCGAAGGGTAGTGCTGCTAAAAACCAAAATGGAATGGAACTGATGCCTCCTAATATATTCAGATCAATCGCCGACCTATTGCCCCATAATGATAAAATTGTACTTAATAGATAAATTAATATAGGTATGACTAAAACAAATAAATACCACTTCACATGTACCTTACATTGAATAAGCTTCTTCCACAAATTATTAAGCGCATTTCTGCCACCTGTAATCTGAGTGACGATTATAGCAGCGATGACAGGACCATAAGCGCCGATAAGACCAAATAACGCCATTGGCGGTATACCGGAGTCCTTGTTATTTAAGATCAACTGATAACTCGGATAAAGAAAAATCCAGGAGATCGTATAATTAATCACAAGGAAGGATAGGATAGGGTATCGTCTAATGTGTCTTATTATCATCTTTAAAGTGATGAACTTATGAAAACCATATAGTAATATGGTCTAAAGAGAATGGATAATAATGCATTCAGATATAATTGCATATTGGAATTGTGGCAAAGCCAGTGACAATGACGGCGAAGTATTTGATTTCGCCGGGGAATAACGGTTTCTTGTACTAGGTATAAATATTTTAAAACAATCCGATCATTATCATTTTTAATCTGACTTAACTAAAAGTTCATTTGTAGGAGCTGTTGATGATAGAGATGGGATGATACTAATAAGCAAGTCGATCTTAATTCAAGTCCTCTTAATAGGGTCTAACATTACAAGAAACCTCTATCTTGTGCCCAGAATGAATTATAAAGAAGTTGCTAGGAAGGTCCTTTACTTTGTGTTCGACCCTCTTGTGCATTTAATACGGAAACTGGGTATTAAACCTAATCATATTACCTTGATAGGATTAGGCCTTAATGTTATAGCGGCATTACACCTGATTAATTATTTCCAATGGGATGACTTTAATTATGGTGATAATTTATTTGGCTTTGGAATAATATTGGGCTTTGCCGGATTAATGGATACCATTGACGGAAGATTGGCTCGCCTATATGATATGAAATCAAAATTCGGAGCATTCTTTGATTCTGTTGTCGATCGCTATAGTGAGTTTGTTATGTTTATGGGGATACTGTTGTATTATGATCATTTTGACCATTTGGCTGGTGTAATTCTGAGTTTTATTGCCCTTATAGGGTCAATAATGGTCAGTTATAACAGATCCAGGGCTGAAGCCTTAGGAGTCGATTGTTCAGTAGGTTTTATGCAGCGTCCTGAACGAATAGTATTTATTGGTATTTGGGCAATTATTTGGGGAATAGTCTATTGGTTAAGTCCATTGGGCGATGTTAACTACATCTTAATAGAAGGACTTGATTATTTTACGTTAGGCTTCTTATTTTTGGCGATTTCAACTAATATAACTGCATTGCGGCGTCTATTTCACTCCGAAAGTCAGCTCAGAAAACTGGCCTCATAAGGTCGGGAAGGAAAAGACTGCTGCATCAAGGTACTACTGCATGGAATATTTGAGGAGGAGACTTAAAATTGCGGCCATTTTTTCATTGGCCTTTGTTATAATTTTCTATTTTTTTGTAGGCTGGCGTACAGATCATACCATTCTACTCACACTAATAGTAGGATTGATCACTGTCCATAAATATGGATATAGAGCGATACTGGCGTTAGCAGGACTAATTGGCTTTACCGTGCTCTACGATGCCATGTCATTTATCCCCAACTATTCAATAAATGAAGTTCTAATAAAAGATCTTTATGACCTTGAAATAAGCTTGTTTGGTGTTTACGAAAATGGTCACTTAATATCGTTATGCGAATGGTTTGAACCTCGACTCAATACATTCATGAGTCTTTTTTGTGGATTCGCTTACCTCCTTTGGGTGCCAGGACCAGCAGCATTTGCTCTTTATCTCGCCTGGTATGATAAACCTGCAGTTGTTGAATTTGTATATACCTACTTACTCGCAAATATAATTGGCATCATATTTTATTATTCTTTTCCTGCAGCACCTCCCTGGTATTACCTCGAACACGGGGATGTATTAATTTCTTCAGTTATAGGTAGTGAAGGACTTTTTTCTGAATTTGACAGACTTACAGGGACATCAATATTTCACGCTATTTACACAAAAGGAACTAATGTATTTGCTGCAATCCCTTCATTGCATGCTGCGTATCCTCTTTTGGGCTTAATCTATGCCTGGAGACATAAGCACAAAAGATTTTTTGTCTTTTTTATTTATATGGCCCTGGGTACTTGGGTAGGTGCGGTATACTCACAACATCATTATGTCATCGATATACTTTTAGGTATGCTATGTGCCCTACTTGCTTATGGTTTGATGATGCAGATAATTAAGACAAAAATTTACAGTCGGTTTAACCAGTGGTATATTGAGCAATTGTCTTTTTAGCCGGTATAAATATCTAAGAAAAAATATTGATATCTAAAATACATACATTAATCGCCTCAGGATTGGGATCGGGATATGCTCCATTTGCTCCGGGTACGTGGGGTACGCTTGTTGGCACCTTCGTTCTGTATGGATTAGCTTATTGTGATTGGTTTAATACCGGTTGGATGCTATTAACCATAACCGCTATCGTAAGTTTAATAGGCTACTATTCTATCACCCAACTTCCGGAAGGATGGGTACACGATGACGGCCGTATAGTTATTGATGAAGTGTTGGGACTCTTTACAAGTATGTTGTTTATCCCATTGACCGTCAAAACACTCGTTTTATCTTTCATTTTATTCAGAGTCTTTGACATTTGGAAGCCATTGGGCATTAGATCATTTGACAAACTGAAGTCGAATAGTAGTGTTATCGTCGATGATCTATTGGCAGGAGTATATGCAAACCTCACATTACGTCTAGTTA
>JAJCYJ010000197.1 GCA_029262975.1 Saprospiraceae bacterium | reverse complement strand
AACGGATTCTGTACATTGGGCCAATCCGAAATGTACCATATTGTTGAAGCCCTGAGAATAGGCGGCGCTGGTTGATCCCACCCGTCTCATTTGAGTATTCGAGCAAGCATCAATTTCAACAACAGCCCCCAATCCATCAGCTTTACCTGAAGGCGATTTTCCAACCTTAACAGTGAAGTGTTCCCCAATTTCTTGCATCATATTTTTAAAAAGGTGCCATTTCCCCCGCTCATTTCCCAAAATGATATCCTGTCTTCCGTCCTTGTTGTAATCAACTACCTCAAGCCCAAGCCCTATGGCCCCTAACTCTTTGGAAATGATATTATGGTTGTGCAATTGCTTAAAACCATTTTTACCATGATTCATAATTACGATGGATTCATTTTGATGGATCAGGTCTCCTCTTTTAGTGACAATTATATCTTGCCAACCATTGTTGTCCATATCTACGATAGCAATTCCTGTGGTATGATCGGCATTATTCAGATTGATTTTTTGGGACACATCTTTGAATCGAACGCCATCATTTTCCAATAAAAAATCTGGAAGTCCCTTAGGATGATCATAAAGAGGATAATCTTCAACTCCATGAACAACACATGTAAGCGGGCCCCAAATATCACCGGCTATTCGCCAGTTTTGATTTCCGATAAAACCAATATATATGCCTTTATCAGTGAATTTATCTGGAAATCCCAACGCATCACTATTTACTAACCTAATATCTTTTCCTGAGTGCGTTTCTCCAGGATGTTCATAGTCATATCCTGTTTCGCCGATATAAAGTTGATTTGTATGAGGCCATTGTGTATGGTAGTTTTCTAAATTCAAGACTTCACCAACTTTCAATTTTTCGAAATTGAATTGCCCTCTTTTCGTTGAGAAGCCAAGTGTCTTTGTTGTCTTATCATAAAATGTTTCCCCTATTTCAAATTCTTTACCCCGAGTAAAATAATAATCAAAATCTCCATCATTGTCATAATCTATTTCTGCTATAGCTGTGACATCATTCAGTTCAAATGGGAATACAGCTTTTGTCACATCACTAAAAGTTAAATCCCCCTTACCTTCAAATGCGCGCACTTCATCATACCCGTATATCAACAGATCAAAAATGCCATCATCATTAAAGTCCGTAACCAGTGTTTTTTGCCCATCCTTTTGTGATGGTGGTAAATGTGACCTTATCACTAACTGGTCCTTTCCATCATTTTCATAAATGTAATTTTCACTTTTTCCTTTCTTTTCATTATCGGGAAACGCAAAATTTAAAAGATCTAAATCGCCATCATTGTCACCATCAAAAAACTTGACTGTCCGTCCACGCATCAATGCCAAAGGAGTTTTAAAATCAGGCATTTCTGAAATTTCGCGACCATCACCAATTTGAAATATCTTAGAATTCCTGGCATTACTACCTGAACCTCCTCCCCGTGACATAATTATTTCCATATTCCCGTCATCATTATAATCACCGACAGAAACTCCGTGAACATCACCCATAATGATATCATAGGGTTTGGCAAATCGACCCTGGTTATTCCAACTTACACTGACACCTAAACCGTGATCATTTAGAAGTAAATCCATAAAGCCATCACCATCTAAATCTGCCACTACAGGAGCATCCCACTTTCTTAAG
Organism: Saprospiraceae bacterium; assembly: GCA_029262975.1. Classification (GTDB taxonomy): domain Bacteria; phylum Bacteroidota; class Bacteroidia; order Chitinophagales; family Saprospiraceae; genus JAJRXG01. The sequence goes on along the minus strand of JAJCYJ010000197.1, from coordinate 925 downwards.
TTTTTATCCACTCCTGGAAAGTCATTGTGCGCTTCTAAAAATGGTGAATCGCTTTCTGAATCAGAATTTGCAGGACTATACTTTATTTGAAATGCCATAAACAAAACTGCACATACCAATAGCGCACAGAATGCACAGTTAGTTAATATTAATTTTTTCATTTTACTTTTCAACTTTGAAAGTGTTTCTAAAATTTGCCATATCTTTTTCTTCCCAATCTTTCTTTAACCCGACGGGATCGAACCATCTAGGTTCTGTATGACTTTTACTCCACAACTCGGCTTTTGATACCATCTCAATGAGAAGTCCAGGATGCTGTTTACTCAGATCATGTTGCTCACCAATATCATTGTTAAGGTCAAAGAGTCTCCATGAATTTTGATTTGTTTTTAGTATTTTCCAATCGTCTTGTCTTGCTCCAACATCGCTGTAACCTTCTCTATGTCTCAATGCATATATCATTTCGCCGGGGCGCGGGTTTTGACCACTTGTCAAAGATTCCAAAATATCCTTACCATCTAATTTCTTCCCGTTTGGAATAGTTGCACCGGCCAAATTTGTAAAAGTCGGATAAAAATCCAAGGCAGAAACAGGGTATGGAAAATGCTTACCCTCCGGAATACGATTTGGAAAGTGAAAAAACATAGGCACTCGAAAACCACCTTCACATGTGCTGCCCTTCCCCTCTCTTAATGGATTATTAGTGGCTCCTAAACTCAGTTTACCCCCATTGTCACTTAAAAAAACTATCAAGGTATTGTCGAATTCATCGGCAGATTTTAATGCTTCCACTAACTTTCCAACACCTCTATCTACAGCATAAACCATAGCGGCATAAGTTCTTCTCTTTTTGTCTGAAATGTGCTTGAATTTCGCAAGGTCTTCTTCTTTAGCTTCCAATGGACTATGTGGCGCATTATATGCC
>JAJCYJ010000196.1 GCA_029262975.1 Saprospiraceae bacterium | reverse complement strand
CATAAGATATTTTTGTCATTTATAATCCGCCCGAATTTAAGACGTTACAAAGAGATCGCAATATTCTCTCTTAGAATAAAATGAAATTATTTCAATGAATAAGATGGTCAAAATATTATGTTTTCTATTTATTGGATATTTCGTCCTTACATCATGTGGATCATCAGAGCCGTCATCAGAATATATAGCACCCCTCGCACCTACTCTTCAGGTGGATCTAGTCAGATTTGAAGAAATCCTCCGTTCACTTCCGGAAGAGGACTTAATAGATGAGTTCAACACCCGAATCAGAAATGACTATCCTGAATTTGCCCAACTTTATGTATCACAACTGGTGCATGCAGATAACCCCGAAGCACTTCTTGAAGAATTACTTTTAATCAAAAATGACACAAGTTATCTTCAACTTTATGAAGAAGTAAAGCAAAAGTTGGGTGACCTTTCTGATCTAAAACCTCATATTGATCAGGCACTTGAAAATTATTTGGAAGTGTTCCAATTGCCTGTCTCTCAACTTCCGGTAGTATATACATTCATTTCTGGTTTTGCATATCAGGCATTTGTTTTTGATGAAGGAGGGAAAAACGGAATTGGACTGGGACTTGATATGTTTTTGGGTAGCGACTTTCCATATCAGCAAATACATCCAGCAAATCCCGCTTATTCACAATACTTATTGCGAACATTTGACAGAGATCATATTATTAGAAAAATGACGGAGGTATTGGTGGAAGACAAGATGAGTCCTCCAGCGAAAAGTGACTTTCTTACGCTCATGATTTGGGGTGGTAAAAAGTTATATGTCATTGATGAAATACTTGACTTTGTTCCAGATACAATTGTCTCAGAATACACGAAGGAACAATTGGATTGGTGCAGAAACAACGAAGCAGAGATGTGGTCTCACTTCTTTGAAGAAGATTTATTTTATGAGACGGACCTAAGAAAGTTTAACAAACTAATTGGGCCAGCTCCTTCGAGTCCGGGAATGCCAAAAGTTGCTCCCGGGCAAACGGGCAATTATATGGGATGGCAAATTATCCGTGCATATATGAATCGCTATCCAAATACAACTATTAGAGAACTTATAGCGATGCAGGATGCACAACTTATACTCGATTTATCAAAGTACAAACCCAGAAGAGCAAGTATAAATTAAAAAGCGGTGATTAGATGTTTTCTGCTATAGGATTACGTAGTCGTCTTTGTCTTCTAAAAAAGGAAGCTTTTTACGTACATCGAAGAGATGACTTGCTGATAAAGTCGTCGTATGCACAATTTCTGTCTTTTCGTGGTGCCATATTGTTTGATGCCACCCTGGATCAATAATGCAGCTGTCTCCATTATATCGGTGCCCATTGTTATCAGTTCCAACGCGATTTACACCAATTACATAAGATTGATTTTCTATTGCCCTGGACCTCAGAAGTGTCAACCAATCATAGGATCGACGATCTGGCCAATTGGCTACAAAGATCATCAAATCATAAAAACCATTATTCCTCGTCCAAACTGGAAATCTCAGATCATAGCATATCATCGGACAAATACGCCATCCCTTATATTTTATTTTCAACCTTTCTTCTCCTCTCGTATAGTGGTCTTGCTCACCGGCCAAAGAGAATAAATGACGCTTATCATAAGTCTGATACATGCCTCCAGGATGCATCCAGATAAACCTGTTGTAATAGGCCCTGCCTTCTTTAATAATTAGACTTCCTGCGACCGCTGCATTCTGTTCGTAAGCCTGATCTGCCATCCAGCCCATCGTCGGGCCATCCATCTCTTCGGCATTGCCTATGGCATCCATCGTAAATCCTGTATTAAACATTTCAGGTAGAATTATCAAATCTGTTGATTCTTTTACCTCTGATATTTTTTTAGAAAATGATTCAAGATTAGCTTTTGGGTTTTCCCATTTCAGGTCTGCCTGAATAACAGTTACGGTTAAATCTTTCATTTTATCTAATCTTTGAATTACAGGAGCATGTAATGTAGATTATTTAATGGAAGAGATATAACATATAAAATTGAATTCTCTCAACTCATGTCACGTGCTTGACATAGTATAGCCATGTGCGGTATACTTTGCTTTTTATTTTCATGCAAAAAGAAGATTCTATCTAATGAAAAGTTGATTTATAATTTTATAAATCAACCAATCTTTCAGCAGCCTTTAGAAGCATATCTTCTGTCTTTGCAAAACAAAACCTGATGATATGTTCATCAGTATTATCCGTATAAAAAGAAGAAATTGGAATGACAGCAACTTTATGTTCGCGTGTGAGCCATCTGGAGAATTCCTGATCCCCAAGATCAGAGATGTCTTTATATCTTGCCAATATAAAATACGTGCCATGACATGGAAGCAAATCAAACTTACTGTCTTTCAATGCATTGATAAATAAATCTCTTTTCTCTTGAAAAAATGAAGGTAACGAAAGATAGTTTTCTGCATTTTTCAAATAATCAGCAAGTGCGTGCTGTAATGGGCGATTAATACTAAATGTATTATACTGATGTACCTTACGTATTTCAGACGTAATTAACTTTGGAGCAATCGCGTACCCTATACGCCAACCGGTTGCATGAAAGGTTTTCCCAAAAGACATAGCTACCACACTTCTATTGGCCAGCTCCGGGTATCTTAATACACTTTCGTGAACACATCCGTCATAAATCAGATGTTGATATACTTCATCGGAAAGAATGATAATATCTGTGTCTTTGGTAATGGCTTTCAATGCAGCCATATCATTTTTATCCAAGATGGAGCCCGTTGGATTATGAGGAGTGTTAATCATAATCATCCTTGTGCGATCGGTGATTTTATCTGATACTTCATCCCAGTCGATTTTGTAATCCGGGCTTTTTAATCTGATTGAAACTTTAATCCCACCGTTTACTTCAATAGCAGGCACATAGCTGTCATAGGCTGGTTCGAAAATAATCACTTCATCACCTTTATGGACAAGAGCAGAAATGGCACTATAAATGGCTTCTGTCGCCCCATTGGTAATCGTCACTTCTGTATTAAAGTCAATTTCTACACCATATAGCAACTTTTTCTTCTTAGAAATTTGTTCCCTTAATTCTAAGACCCCAGCCATTGGTGCATATTGATTATATCCCGCCTGAACGTACTTGTTTATTAGATTCTTGAGGTTTTGATCAACTTCAAAGTTTGGATATCCCTGCGATAGATTTATAGCTTTGTATTGTGCCGCCATTCCACTCATGATTGTAAAGATGGTGGTGCCTACATTTGGAAGTTTGGAAGTAATATTCATGTAACGAAGATAACCTTCGACCTTTGAATTACACGGCTAACTTTCTAAGGATTACATCGACTCTTCTATTGTGTAGTTTCCCATTCCAGGAATCATTGCTATAGTCGGGATTGAGTTCGCCATGATCATATTGAAATAT
>JAJCYJ010000195.1 GCA_029262975.1 Saprospiraceae bacterium | reverse complement strand
TTAGGGTCTACTATGTCTGTAGAAGTTGTGGAGACAGCTAATTATGAGGGCTTGAATGCAATAATTCCGAAAGTGACCGGTTCTGCATCTTTCATAGGAATGCAATCATTATACTTTGATCCCAATGATCAATATCGAAATGGGTTTATTTTTCGCTGAAAGCACCTGTCACCCGACTAGTGTAAAGCAAGAATAACTCACCAGGATCGAAAGAAAAAGCCCACGAATTTAATTTAATATTTTATTCGACTCACCCTTACCAACACGATCGCTACTCCAAATTTCTCTAATATTTACTATGGTGTATCGTGATTGATTTGGAATATTAAATTTCGAACGATCTCAAGAGGTAAAGCTTTTTTATCGCATTTGAAAGCAGTCACTGCACTTGTAGTAATCAGAAAATCGTTAAAATCTTCACAATCCCTAAAGAGGTCAAAAACCTCACGTTCGAAATCAAAGATTATACCTTTTAATTCTTCTTTAGGCCCTCCGGTTCCGATACTTATAGGCCCTCCTCCTATGGAAAAACCTAAACCTCCACCTTTTTTGAAATACCCTTCCATATATAAGTATTTGCCTTGTCCCACCACTCTTATAAAAGAATCTTTAAAGTCAATTTTTTGCTTTCGGTCCTTTTTCTCCATTAATTTTTGAAGACTTTTAACATGGAAATACATGCTTCCTTTATAGGATATTGCAAATGCGTCTTTGACTCTTTTTTTATTTCTTATATAATTAAAATAACAGTTGTCGATTGAAGGATCGTTTATTTTTCTTTTAGGATTCAGTACATCTCTCGCTTCTACGCGCTTTTGATTACTGGGGGTCTTTGAGATAAAATCCCTGTAGTTAAGATATACTCCTTCAGGATATAGATTGGCTTCTGAAGATGTAACAACCTGTTCATCCTGGGCATATGTGAAACCATAAACCAGAAGAAAAATTAGCAGAAATAATTTTTTCATAAAGATAAAGATATACCAACCTGTTAAAAGATATTTTCGATGATACGATAAGCAAGTGTCATGAGCCGATATAATGTCTATTATAAGACCATGGCCATTCCAGATATATTAGAATAGTCTAAGATCATTCTCATAGCAGTGTTGACTATGACCCATACTTGAACCCTGTCAGAATACCTTTAGTTATGGTAAAACTGATTATGGGCGAGGGTAGTCCCACAGACCGTACAAGCTGAAGCGCTTCCTGCACCACCTTCATGACCATTTGGGCATGTGTAGTGCCATACACCATCTGCATTTTGAGCAGGCTCTGGAGCAGGTGGTGGTGTAGTTACAGAAGGAGTTGCAGCAGGGGTGGTGGCATTTGTTCCGTCGTGATAACCTTGGTTATGCACGAGCGTTGTCCCGCACTGAGTGCAAGCAGTTGCGCTTCCCGATCCACCATCATGGCCATTTGGACATGTATAATGCCAAACTCCTGAAGTGTTTTGAGGTGGCTCTGCACCAGCAGCAGGGGGCGTTGTCGCTTGCTGATCGTGAAATGCCTGATTGTGGACTAATTGGGTACCACATACGATACATGAACCTTGAGCATCACTTCCTTCGTGGCCATTCGGACACGTATAATGCTTGACACCGCCTACTACTCCGCCGGAAGGAATTGTCGGTGCGTCAAATTCAGCTTTATTCGCATCAATCTGATCCTGTGTCATAATGGGGGTCGGCCTTTCAACCTTGTCTCCACATGCATAAGCTAAAAAAAATGTGCATGCTACACATGCTAATATTATCGATTTTACTTTCATGATAGTTCTTTTCCTACTTTAATTAATAAATCCCGAGTTGCAATTATTCCGACTTCTTCATCCAGAACACTGCCTTCATATTCTATACCAACATAGCCACTATAGCCATGTTCTTTTACGATTTTCATCATCTTATAAAAATCAGTATGCGTTTCATTTCCGGCTGCATCAAAATCATGAGATTTCGCACTTACAGCTTTAGCAAATGGCATCATCTCGGTTACTCCCTTATATCTGTTATACTCCACTTTACATTCCCTTGATCCCGCAACTCTTTCGACGCAGAAATTACCGAAATCAGGTAGTGTGCCGCAATTATCTGTATTTACTTTTTTCATAACGTCAGTCAGCCATGACCCATCACTTGAGTAACCGCCATGATTTTCTACGATAACATTTATATTCTGTTGACTGGCATATTCTGCCACCCCGCTGAGACCATCAACAGCGGCGGAGGCCACATCTTCTGATGATCCTTGTCCATATGCGTTGACTCTGATACTATGACACCCAAGCACAGTGGCAGCATTTACCCATTTATAATGATTTTCGATGGCTTTCTTTCTTCTGGTATCGTCCGTGTCTCCAAGACCGCCTTCTCCATCTACCATAATCAGAAGCTGTTCTACACCCGCCTCAGCAGCTCTCTGGTTCATTTGGGCAAGATACACAGCATCTTCTGCTCTGTCTTTGAAGAACTGATTGACATATTCGATACCTCCAATACCGAGACTTGATGACTTTGCCGCAAAGTCCAAATGGTCCATCTCTTTTGAAAATAATGCCTTGTGCAAACTCCATTCAGCCAAAGACAACTTAAAAAACATTTTTCTCTCTGATTGTTCAAAAGTTTTCTTGGACGCACATGATGCAATTAGTCCCGTACCTATCCATCCAGCCGTTAATAACGCACTTGTCTTAATAAATGTCCTCCGTTTTGATTGGGCCATATTAAAGAAATTATAGTGCCCAGGCTTTACCGACTTCCGATAGCTCGATACATGGTTTATATTCGCCTGGAATTGGATCATAAGCCAGTGCTTTGGTTGCGCCAATTTCAGAAGTAAAATATCCTTGACATGTCAGACCACGAAGCATATTATAAGGATTTTTATCTCCCCCTTTTGCTTCGATAGAAAGTAAGTATTCCTCTCTTTCTTCAGAAGACATTTTTGCGAATTTCTTGCCATTCCCTTTATCAATTTCATCAAGCGCCGCCTTAAAGGCTACTAATTCATCTTCTGTGAATTGTGTGCTCACCTGGTCGATAAACAGATGTACCTCTGCAGCTTTGGCTCCAGGTGTATCTGTAGTAGGTATAATTGTTTCTACTATCTCCCCAAGAAGACGTACATGGTCTTCTCCCAGATGAGCATCCGGATAAAGTGAAGGTTCACTTTGACACCCACTGACTATTGCTGCAATTGTGCCTGCGGATAAACCACAACCTGCTAAAAAAGCGGATGTCTTTAATGCTTCTCTTCTTTTCATGTCTTATAAGTTTAGCTTCTTTAATTCGCTCACTGCATGATTTGCAGCTCGAGCCGTTAGGGCCATATAGGTTAAAGATGGATTCTGATTTGCTGCCGAAGTCATACAAGCGCCATCCGTAACATATACATTTTTTACGGTGTGGACCTGATTCCATTTATTTAAAACTGAGGTCTTCGAATCTTTACCCATTCTGGCAGTTCCCATTTCATGGATACCGTTTCCTGGATTTGATCTGTCTTCATATTCATTTATATTTTTGAACCCGGCTGCTTCCAACATTTCTGCCGCGGATGACTTCATATCCTTCCTCATATTCATTTCATTTTCTTTCCATTCAACATCCAAATCTATGGTAGGTAATCCCCACTTATCTAGTTTGTCATATCGAAGAACCATCTTGTTGTCGTGATAGGGTAGACATTCTCCAAAACCGGTCAATCCCATACCCCATGCGCCTGGTTGTATCAGTTCTTCCTTGAGCGCTTTCCCAATTTTTGCTTCCGCAGGTCTATACCAGGAAGTTCTACTGGCACCTCCCTGGTAGCCGTAACCTCTTTGGAAATCCTTCATCTTAGAACCTTTGCTGATATTCCTAAATCTCGGAATAAAAATACCGTTGGGTCGTCTTCCTTTAAAGTATTTATCTTCAAAACCGTCTATTTGACCCCTTGCCCCTATATGAAAATGGTGATCCATCACATTATGGCCAAGCTCACCAGAATCATTGCCAAGTCCATTAGGAAATCTTTCTGATTTAGAATTCAGCAAAATTGAAGCTGTGGGAAGGGCAGAGGCATTTACAAATACAATCTTCGAAAAGAACTCGTGGCTTTCTTTTGTTTCTGTATCTATTACTTGCACACCCGTAGCTTTCTGGGTCTTGTCATTATATAATATAGAATGTGCTATCGAATGCGTTCTGATTGTCAGGTTGCCGGTAGCCTCTGCTGCAGGAATTGTGGATGAATTAGAACTGAAATATGCTCCAAATGGGCACCCACGAATACATCTGTTTCGATATTGGCAAGTACCACGCCCATTATGCCCACCTGGCGTTGTAATATGCGCTACACGTCCCGGCATCATAAGGCGATCGTTGAATTTTTTACCTATTTGTGTAGCCATATGATCTTCCACACAGTTCAGCGGCATCTTAGGCATAAACTTTCCATCAGGGGTCTGGGGATGGCCAACATTTTCTCCACTTACACCAATATATTCTTCTACGTAATCATACCACGGCGCAACATCTGCATATCTGATTGGCCAATCAACTGCTACACCTTCGCGGGCATTTGCTGAAAAATCTATGTCACTATGTCTGTAGCTCTGACGCCCCCAAAGCAATGAGCGACCACCGACATGATATCCGCGGATCCAATCAAATGGTTTTGTCTCGTGATATGGATGCTCTGTATCCTTAACCCAGAAATGTTTAGTGAACTGCGATACCGTGTACCCGGTTCGACGTTGCTTTGGATAATCCTTCCACTCTTCCTCTGTAAGTCGTCCCCTGTTGGGTACATCCCACGTATCCAATGCGGCAGTCGGGTAATCTCCATGCTTCACGGGTCCACCCCGCTCAAGGATAAGAACTGAAAGTCCTTTTTCAGCTAATTCTTTTGCTGCCCATCCTCCACTGATACCTGAACCAATTACGATCGCGTCATATGTGACTTCCTCTTTTCCTTTAGAATTAAAATACATATTGAGTCTTTATATTGTGATATTACAAATGTCTATTCCTTGCTTGAGCGACTTAAGAGCATTATCTCGTGAAGGGATGAATTCTTGCGCTACAAATCCACCGAATCCCGTATCAACTATTGCTTTCATGATGGCAGGGTAATACAATTCTTGCGTTTCGTCTATTTCATTTCTTCCGGGGACACCCCCTGTGTGATAATGCCCGATATATTGCGCATTATCCCTGATTGTTCTTATAACGTCACCTTCCATTATTTGCATATGATATATATCATATAAAAGTTTAAAATTTGGTGATCCAACTTTTTCGACCAGTGCCCGCCCCCAATCTGTATGATCACACATATAATCTTCATGATCGATCTTGCTATTAAGTAATTCCATGATAATGTGGACGCCTTGTTTTTCCGCCTCCTTTACGATCTTTTCTAGTCCTACCGCACAATTTTCCAGGCCATCTTCATCAGATATAGTACCTCGGTTGCCAGAGAAAGTGATTATTTGTGGAATTCCTTTATCAGCCGCCTGAGGAATTATTTTTAAAATCTCATTTTGAAGTTGCATATGATATTGGCGGTCGTTAAATCCTCGTGGTATCCCGAGACTTGAACCGTTCGAAATGGCACATTTTAATCCCCTGTTGTGCACAACGTCCCATTGATCTGGATTGAGCAATTCAATAGAACTGATACCTATATCCTTGCATCGATCTGTAAATTCCTCGAGAGGAATGTCCCTATAGCACCACTTACAGACCGAATGATTAACAGCGTTTTTGAGGTTGATTTTTTCCATCGTTTCTGAAGATTTAGTGGTAACAGATTTATTATAAGCACTAATGGCCACTCCTGCTGCAGTAACGGTCAACGCATTGACTGCTTCTCTTCTATTCATATTTCTAATTTATGACTCGCCAATATAAAAGTTTTTATCGCAATGTGATGCTGAGAATGTGGATATAGATGTAAATGAAATAAAGTATAGTCGGGAATACAAACTGCGTACATGATTTTACCGGAAGGATTCCGATTTATCCGATTTTATCCAAAAAAATTGTTCTACCTAAATTGTGTTAATGAATATGTGATATTAATATTTAATATGTATCTTGTGATTCTATTTGGATGAATAACGTTTATTGTAACTAAGGATCATGATGAAAACACCTTTCCTTGTAGTGCTACTAGCACTGCTATACCCATTTGTCGTATTAGCTAATGAACTATTGGTACACGATCCATCTGCATGTCTTCTAGCGGATGAAATAAGTTGTGGCACTATTTTGAACAATCAATCGAATCAATCTGCGAGTAACGATCTCGAAGAATATGATTGCTCGAATCAGATAGGTCGTGTCGGCTATAACGGACATGAGAGAATATATGTAATCAACGTATCGCTCAAGCAACATTACGATTTCAGATTGTATGATGTTGCTGATCCTGAACTGAACTTCGATATGTTCCTGATGAAGGAAGATTGTGGTAAAAGCAGTTGTATAAAGTCCAGCACGAACGATGACAATATAGCCGAACGAATATCTGTGCAATTGAACCCAGGCACGTATTATTTAATAGTGGATACCTGGGCTGGTGAGATAGGTACGTTCGATTTGTCCGTGACCTGTGGACCTGATCCTGGTCCTGCAGATTGTTCTGGAGCACGATCTTTGTCATGTAATCAGACAATTGAAAGCAATACCTGGGGTAATGAAAGTGATTTTGATACAGACCTTTACAATTGTTATGGTGGTACAGGTACCTATCGTGGCCCTGATGAGATATATGTGATTAACAAAAGAAGATCGAGCGACCATATAAGACTTCATTTGTATGCTGACGATCCTAATTTAAATATATTTCTGGTTTCCAGATGTGACGATGTTGGCTTTAGCTGTGTGGCCTCAGGTCGCCATTTTGACGGCGGTAGATTTATCGATGAAGAGGATTTAGGCCTTCCTACAGGAGATTATTATGTTATAGTAGACGGAAGAAATAGTGCAACAGAATCGGCATATAGTATTACTTACGCATGTAATCCATTTGACTTTTCAGATGCTATAGAACTCATATGCGGACATCCGCGAGAAAAGCAAAACTTTAACGGAGCACCTAATCAAAGAACATTCTATTCATGTGGAGATGCGTACCAAAGTCCGTACTCAGGCGGCGAAAAAATTTATTATTTTGATTTACCGACAGTTACAGATATCAAATTGACCCTTGATAAAACATCTACTTATGGTGCTTTAGGCCTCTTTCTTTTTGTAGAAGGTTCCAATCATCCAGTTTGCCTGGAAGGTAGCATCCGCAAAGGATTAGGAGACTGGGTTATTACAAAATCACTTGATCGGGGCAGATATTATGTTGTGGTTGACAATAGTTCTGAGGGTATTTTTACGCTGAATTTTACAGGTTGTGTATGTCCTACGGATGATGAGTTATTATGTGGAATTCCATTGAACGGCTCCAATGCAGGAGGGGGAGATGATGTTTTCTATTCTGCAGGAGCGTGTCACAGCTATCCTGTCAGATTAGACGCTCAGGACAGGGTCTATGAATTTACAGCTCCTGAAAGTCAGCAGTACCTTTTCAGACTTAACAATCTTGAGAAAGATCTTGGGTTGTTCATCTTTGATGATTGTAATGATCCAGAGTCTTGTGTAGCTTTTAGTAATAAAATGGGGGATGATGAAGTGCTGATCTTTTTGGAAGAAGGTCGAACTGTATATGTTGCTGTGGACGCCATAGCTCGACTCATCACATCCAACTTTACGCTTACAGCTATTTGTGATATTGATGAAGATCTCGATGACGATGGTGTCATTGATATACAAGACAATTGTGTCAATATACCCAATGGCAATCAAGCAGATAATGATAATGATGGGGTGGGTGATGTCTGTGATGACGACGATGATAATGACGGTACCCCGGATATTGACGATTGTGCTCCTTTTGATGATACAATAGATTATTCTATCGGAGACCTTTGCGACGATGGTAATGACGACACGATAAATGATGTAATTAACAATGAATGCGTGTGTATAGGTCAACCTCGCCCGGATCAGGACGCTGATGGTATCCCCGATGTGGACGACAACTGCCCAGAAACCTTCAATCCTGATCAACTGGACAACGAAGGAGATGGTACAGGGGATGTATGTGATAATGATGACGATAATGATGGGGTAGTGGACGCAGTGGATTGTGATCCATTTGACCATGCCATTGATTATAAAATTGGAGATGCTTGCGATGATGGTGACGAAAACACGCGAAATGACAGAATTGATCAAAATTGCCTTTGTTCTGGAGATCCTGATCTTCAAATCTTTGTAAGCACAGAGACCGGCAGGCTAGGCGATACTGTTTGTGTGGATATTTCTGTTACTGAATTTACTGACGTTTCTTCAGCTTCACTTTCATTCACAATAGAAGAAGGATTGGCAAAAATTATCAGTCTAACTAATGTTGGCTTGAGTGGTGGCACTTTTACGGGCAGTACTTCATGTGGACCGATGACAGGAAGTCTTACATCAACAGGGAGTTTGTCTGGAAGTAATACCGGATTTTTTATTTGGTCTGCGAACCCAGGTGAATCACTTACACTTGGACCGATTAGTACGCTGGTACAAGTCTGTGCTGTGATAACCTCTGATGCAAAGAATAAAATCCCCGTTTCGATTACTGACGACTGCAGGGATACAGAATTCTTTGATGTGGATGCAATGGAAATTCCGTTTTCAAGTAATGTTGGCCAGATATGTATTGATCGGACGATGCCTAATATGAATGTATCAGGTAAAGTAATGAATATCGCTTCCAATGGAATGGAAAATGTCTCTATAGACATTTCCGGAGATCAAATGCAGGCTAATACATATACTAATGTAGAAGGTGACTTTGAATTTGACGTAGAACATGGCATAGATTTTAACTTGACACCCAATTCAACTGATGACCTGGTTGATGGAATTACAGTAAAGGACGTTTTAATCTTCAGACAACATTTTTCTTATATCAAGACATTCGATAGCCCGTACCAATATATAGCGGCAGACATTGATGGTAATGGAAAATTAAGCATCAGAGATGAACATCTAATGAAGATGATGATCATGGGATTGAATGACGCAAACTATCCGCTTTGGAAATTTGTGAAGGCAGATTACGAATTCCCGAATACACCAGCTTTTGCAGTTTCCGGGGAGATATTTAATTATCCTGATTATGCACATGTCAGTGAACTCAATTCAGACATGATTCAGGATTTTATTGGAATCAGAACCGGAGAATTAGAATTAACGGGTCTGGTTGCAGAAAATAGAACTACTCGCCCTTCAATTATAAGTACTACAGAACAGTACTTTTCAGAAGGAGAATTAATTTCAGTACCGCTCATTTTGCAACGCACTTCGGATATTGCGGGTCTGTCCTTATCATTGAAGATTGATACGAAAGTCCTATCATTTGAAAATATCGTTTCAGAATTGCCTGGGGATATTTCAGATATGCTTGTACCCAGGTTATTATCAAATGGCCAGGTTGTTATTCAATGGATTGGTGATAAACATGTCGATCTTGATCAGTTGTCAAAACTTTTCACAATTACTTTCAAAACAAATAAATCTGGGCAATTATCACAATATTTAGAATTGTCGCACGATTATAGAAAGTCAGAAATTATAAATTCTAAATTGGAAAATAGTGAGCTGAAACTGAATTTTGACAAGATAGAAAATGCTGGATTGTTAGCGTATCCAAGCCCCGCGACAGATGAAGTGAATATTGAATTTATTTCTAATAAAGGGCAACGAGAAGCGCTTTTAAATATATATGATTATAGTGGCAGAAAATTATATGCCAGAACTATTTCAGTCTTAAAGGGGGCTAACACTTTTGTAATAAATAAGCAGGTCATAGGTCTTCAAGATGGCGTAGTATTAATTGAAATTAATACAGGCGATGACATCTATAAGACTTCGGTTCTGTTTGTAAGATAAAATTATCAGGGTTGGTGCTTATGAGAAGTACCAACCTTGATCTAAAATTTTAAACTTCCTCCAAAAACTGGAATTGCACCCGCGCTGTATTGTATTGCTGCACCTACATCAATACTGAATTTTGAAGAAATAAATCTAATTGTCCATGTTCCTCCAAATTCTGAGTTATGATGATCAGAAATGAGTACGTGATCAGCTACGATCATAATCTTTCGACTCAGTCTTGTCATACCTCCAATTTGAATAACTGGTGATTCGGTGCTTTCTCCTGCATAAAATGCATATCCAAGTCCAACAGTAATATTTTCATCGCGATTCCCAAAAGTTGCAAGGCCATATATCGTGCCCGCGAAAGTAGTCCTGGAACCTTCAGGAGCGAGAATTAAATTAGTGCCTATTCCAAAATTTATCTTTCGGGATTCATTATGAAAAATATACTTTGGTGAAATAAATACGATCGGAGCTTGCTGTTGAACTAAAGAAAAAAATTCGATGCCTCCGCCAAGATTAAAATTGTCCGTAATACCATATGTGAATCCTTGTCCTCCTAACATGACATTTTGAAAGAGCTTCTCCCCTTTTTTAAGACCAAAGGCCGTTTCGCTAATAAAGTTTTTATTTGAAAGTGGATTATCGAACTGATCAGAATTTGTTTCATGAAAGAATTCCTTGTTACTTAATGAAACATCTAAGATGTTGCTGTACCTGAGTGTTAATTGGCCCAGGGTGTTAGATTCTAATACAATAAATTCCGATTTAATGGCTACAACCTTTCCGCGAACCTCACTGCCTCCCTCTAACTTCACGAGTACAAAGTCACCTTCTTTAAAACTACTAATATCATTCTGAGCATTCAGACATGTTAGAATGGTGCTTAAAAATATAGTCGATAAAAATATACTTAATCGCATACTCAATTATTATTGACAATTTAGTTCAAAAATGCTCTCGATTTGGCACTTACTCTTTTCTTTAATAACTGCACACGATTTTGAAATAATACGAATTCAAATTATATTTTCTATGATTCACAAAGCAAAAAAAAGCAGCTCAAATATTTGAGCTGCTTTTTTCTTACTAATTAATTTATAATCAGATAATTCATTCTTTTAGAAAGAATATCTAGCAGAGACATTCCATGTTCTTGTCTTTCCAAAAGTTACAAAGTTTCTTCTATTTACACCATTCCAGTTTTCATCTTCATTTGAGCTTGCTTCTGTAGCAGATGTAGCACGTGAAATATATTCTTTTCCAAGAAGATTATAAACATTTGCTCTAAATGTCATAACTCTGTCGTTTGACATATTCACTCTATAAGATAACCCAAGATCAAATAAACCAAAAGATGGCAGTTTTAGAGAACTGTTACTTGCTGAAATATTTGAGTAGAGATTGTTATAGTAATTGTAATCCAAATCAATTTTAAAAGCTGTAGATGCTTTATAATCCAGTCCGAGACCGCCTGAAGTCTGTGCCGGACCTCCCAC
>JAJCYJ010000194.1 GCA_029262975.1 Saprospiraceae bacterium | reverse complement strand
ATTCTCGAAAGTATTCTAGATATTTGAGGTAACATATGTAGAGCTGTTTTGCCTCGGGTTATTAGTCTAATCTAAAGGTAAACAGCTCTTTTTATATTGCAAAATAAAATATATGTTAAATTAGAGTTGATGCCAATGCGCCAAAGGCGCGGGACAGGCTCTTTTTAAAGTGTACTGTATATTAAATATTATGTGCTTATTAGTCCACAGACATAATATTCCCACTCAAATACATCAATTGTAATTCGATAAGTTTAGCATCATATCTTGCTGTATTATACCCCGTTTCTGAATTCAACAAATTGAGTTGGGCTTGTCTAAATTCAATGGAAGTCAACTGCCCTCGTTCAAATAAATCGGCGGTTCGCTCAAGGTTAAGTCTGTTTATTTCAAGACTATTTTGTTCTACTTCCAATATGTACAATGCATTTTGATAATTACCCCAGGCATTGTCGATATCACGGCGTAGTTCTTTTACAATTTGATCCCTGGTAAGTGCTTCTGATTCCAAATTTATCCTGGCATTCTGTTCCAATACTTTTTTTCTTCCGCCATCGAAAATATTCCAATTAAGAGTAACCCCCAGATTGAGTCCAGAACTCGTAGATGAAGAAATAAAAGATCCTGGCGCACTCGCCTGGTGATTGTAACTCAATCCCGCATTGGCACCAATCTTTGGTTTGTTTACAGCTCCTATGATTTGAAGATCAAATTCATTGATGACTTGATTTTGATCCGAAAGCAGCAGCAGCACATTGTTTTGAAGGGCATTTTCGAAAATGGATTCTTTTGTAATAGTGGCATCGTAATCCACAATCGGGTCGATACTGAATGTTCCTTCAATCCTTTCACCGATTATAACTTCCAGGTCTCTTTTCGCATTTTCAATTTGCTGCAAGACATTTAAATAAATGACACTATCCCGACTGATATCAACCTGGGCATTTAGGACATCCAGACGAAGCCCCTGGCTATAATCATATATTATTTGGGCCCGTTCCATCCTCTTCCTGGATAATGTTAATGCCTCTTCTACAGCCAGGAGGTTTTCTGTCAGTTGAGCTATTGTATAATACTGGTTATAAACCTGTATTAGTGTGGCTTCTATAGTTTGTCTCAATTGTAAATTTGTAAGGTTGAGCACCTCTTTCATTTGATCTAATTGAATACTTCGGGATTCATCATAGAGGGTATAGTTGGCAATTATAGAAGCACCCGCATTCCATGAAAAAGCATTCCTGGTTTCAGCCTGCATTCCGTTATTGAACCGTTGTGTAGACCCTCCAAATGAAGTGCCTGGTCCGGCGCTTGCATCCACAATTGGATAATACCCATTATTTTCTTTGGTCCTGTTATTCTCTGCAATTCGAATATTGTTTTGGGCAAGCTGAATGCCATAATTATTGTTAATGGCCATCTCTATTGCCTGCTGCCTGGTTAAGACATTTTGGCCTGAGGATTCAATTGAAAGACTGAAGAAAAAGAATACGGTTATATATATTGTTGCCTTCATTGTAAATTCGGTTAAACTGAAAAATCTTCTTGCGCATGAAGTTTTTGCTCCTTCACTACGCGTTCGAGGTCCCTGCCTTCTGCCCATTTGCCCGTCCTCAGCCAATACACACCCTTTTTAATACTATTGTTAGTTGATAACAAAAGTGGGAGTAAATAGAGCGTTAAAAAAGTGGCAAAGGCAATCCCATAGGCCACAGATATCGCCATCGGTATTAGAAATTGAGCAGAAAAACCTTTTTCAAATATTAGTGGGGCTAACCCTGCAACTGTTGTGATAGATGTCAGGAATATGGCCCGGAATCTTTGTTTTCCGGCTTCTTGTAAGGACTCTTCAAATGACAAACCTGAAGCTAATAGGTTGTTGAATTTTTTAATCAATACCAACCCGTCATTTACAAGAATTCCTATCAATGCTACGATGCCAAGAATAGATAACATATTGATAGACATACCGTGTATCCAATGTCCCCACGCTACGCCTACAAGGCTAAATGGAATTAAAACAAAAAGCATTAATGGTTGGGTGTAGGACCTGAATGTAAAAGCAATTACCACATACATCAACAAAAAGATGGCTGGTAAAACATCCCTCATCGCTCCGCCTATTTGCCCCGCCTCTCGATTTTGTCCTTCATAGAGTGCAGTGATACCGGGATACTTTAAAAGAATATCGGGCATTATATTTTCCTGTACAGATGCCAGTAATTCTGTGGCACTATCCCGAATATTCTTTTGGGCTGCTTCCACCCTTATTTCACGTTTGCCATCCAAGTGATTAATGGCAACTTCGCCTCTTTCTATAGTATAGGTAGCTATTTCGGATAAGGGCACCCGATCCCTGGTAGGGGTAACTATCCACATATTGTCCAGGTCATCAATCGATGCCCGGTCTTGCTCGTCATATCTCACCCAAACTCTTATCTCATCACGTCCTCGCTGAAATCTTTGTACTGATGCACCAAAAAAAGCACTTCTGACCTGAGTCATTACACTATTGAGGTTCATACCGAGGAGATAGGCATTGTCTTTCAGCTCTAACCGAATCTCTTTAATCCCGGCCGGGTCATTATCCGAAATATCCTTGAGCTGTGGCATCGCAGCAAGTTGGTTGCGAAGTTCTACTTTCGCACCTTTTAGTTCAGCGATATTATTACTGACAAGGGAGACTGAAATTGGCTTTCCACCAAAACTATTTCCAGAGCCAAATTCTAATGTCTCAACTCCCGGGACCTCCCCAACAGCTTCTGATAAAGCGTTTGCTACCATGCTTGAATTAATTCGACCTCGATTTTCTTCTGGTTGAAGATTGAGGGTAAGTACAGCAGCAGAAGTACTTCCGCCTGCATCTTCGGACAAACCCGGAGGTCCGGCAGCAGCCTGGGCTGTAGAAGAACCGATGCGTCTGACAGAATTGATGATGATACTATGCCCTGTCCCAGCTTGTTCGGTCATTTCTTTATTGACTTCCCACGCTTTTTCTTCAATATATGTAATTATCGAATCCGTGATTCCCTCACTGGTTCCTTGTGGCATGGTCAAACTTATATTCACCTGGTCACTTTCAAGTGGGGGGAAAAAGCTGCCTTTGATGATCCCTCCCATAAAAGCACCTCCCGTAAGAATCATCAAGGCCAAGGGAATCGAAAATCCAAGTATTTTATTCTGAAGAAAAAACCGAAGTGATGGTGTGTACAATACATCTCTTATCCAAAACATTCCTTTCTCTGCCCATCGGTTGATTAAAAATCCTTTGGAGTCACGTTTAAGCGCCCTCGAATGTGCAATATGTGCTGGTAAAATAATAAGTGCTTCGATAAGAGATATTGCTAAGATTAGAATAAGGACTTTCGAAATCTCTCCAAAAAATATCCCGATATTTCCCGGAAGAAAAAAGAAAGTCGAAAAGGCGATCATGGTCGTAATAATTGCCGCGACGACCGGAGGTATTACCTCAATTGTTCCGTCTATGGCCGCCCTTGTAGGACTCTTTCCTTGCTGATAGTGGTGATAGATGTTTTCTCCTACTACAATGCCATCATCTACAAGAATTCCTATTACGAGTATTAACCCAAATAGGGATATTACATTTATAGTCATAAATGCCGGCGCAAAAATAAACAGCCCCAAAAATGAAATTGGTAAGCCGACGGCAACCCACAAAGCGATACTGGGTTTGAGAAATATACCCAATAACAACAAGACCAAGAAGATACCCAACCCTCCATTTTCAATCAGAAGACCAAGCCGCTGCTCCAATGCAATCGTCCTATCGGTTGCTATTTGAATTTGGACCTGATCATATTGTTGATTAAATTTTTCAATATACGCACGCGTATTTTCTGTGGCTGCAATTATATCTTCATTATTAGTCGTTGACACTTTAATCATGATGGCAGTTTCTCCATTCATATAAAGTCTATCCGGGCTTTCTGACCAGCGGTCTCTTACAGTTGCCACATCTTTCAATCGTAAAATATTTCCAGATTCGTTTGCACGTATCACTATGTAGTCCAACTCATCACCATAATATGATCTATTGTTGGCCCTGATTAAATATTCCTCACTGGTCGTCTTTATATTTCCTCCCGTAGAAAGAATATTTGCACTGGCTACGGCATTCGAAACTTCTTCAAAAGTCAGATCAAAGGCTCTCAGATCTTTTTCTCTTACCGCAATTTCAATTTCTTCTGCAGGAAATCCTGTCAATTCTACAAGAGAGATTCCAGGAATTGATCGGAGATCAGCTTCTATTCTTCTTGCTATTTCTTTCAACATTTTAAGCTGAATACCTTCCCCACTTATTGTAAAACTGATCGCTTCATTAAGCAATTCTAACTTAGAGACGACAGGAGGTTCCATCTGAGGTGGGAAAGAAGGTACCCGGTCGACAGCATTCTTTACATCTGTCAAGAGTACATCAATGTCATAATCACGGAACCCTTCGATAATAATAGAGGCTCCATTTTCCCGGGATGTTGAGGTGACTCTGTCAATACCAATCAGTCCACGTAAGTTGTCTTCAATTTTTAGTACAATACCTTCCTCTATTTCCCCGGGAGAGGCACCGGGATAGATGATGTTTACATTTATAATATTAGACTCCGCTAATGGGAAGAATGCAGACTTTGTTTTTTGCAAACCCATCAATCCAAATAGGACAATGGCCAACATTAATACATTAACGGCAACCGGATATCTAAGAAAAAACGATAGTACCTTTTTCATTCCACCTCTTTTTTAATACTGAATGATTTCTACGCGCATGCCATTATGGGCTCCCGGTACAATCCTTGAGATAATTTCCATTCCATTTTCAAGACCTTCTACAACTACCGTGGATTCATTATAGAAAACCGGTTTGATCTGAAGCGTCTGTAAAACAGAATCACGGACAATAAAGAGTTTGTCCTGGTCAAATAAAAGTTTACGGTCAACTTCAAATGTGTTTTCAATATTCTTTACTTTGATATCTGCTTCCAGGTATAGACCCTCTCTTAACCCAGATCCTGATACATCGATATATACTTTTATAGTTTGGGTTGATTGATCGACAAGTCCATTTAATCTTGTCACTCTGCCCATCCATGTTTTTGTTCTTTCGAGATTATGTAGTGTTACTGTCTTTCCAGTTCTTAATAAATCCATGTATGAGACATTGACATTTACCTCCATTTCATAAATACTTGTGCTTAAAAAATTAGCCAGTTTTTGACCATTTCTTACAAGTGCTCCGGGATAGACCTGCACTTCTGACAGGACACCATTAAATGGGGCGGTGATCACATATTTGTTTAATCTTTCTTCAAGATTCTCAATGTTGTAATAGGTTGTGTTGATACCTCTTCCGAGAATAAATAACTTTTCTTTTTCAGATGTTGCTCCGGGTAAAGAATCTAAGGGCTTGGAGATTTCATAGTCCTGGACATATTTTTCCCATTGTGGAAAAGCATCCGGATAATCTAATTTTAAGTCGGGAAGAAAGAGCGTTATTTGATTAATCAGATTGCTCTTTTGTGCTCGGAGGTTGGCACGGTGCTCGTCGCTATTTAATTGGAGTAATACCTCACCTTTTTGAAATCGGCTTCCGGGCTTAAAGTCATGGTCGCTTGCTTCAAAAATACCCATGACCTCCGAAAAGATTTCAATTTGATTTTTTGCGACGAGATTACCACTTGTCTTTAATGTGATTGGACTACTGACATTTTCAACAATCCTGATCGATACAGGAGTGATCATCTTTTTTTCTATAGGCTTTGGTATATTTCTGGTTTCTATCATTTTCGAAGCCAGTTGATAGGCTCCAAAAAGAAGTAAGATGCCCAAAATAGATGTGATTATTATCCGTACCATATACTATAATGTTTTATGTGCAACTAATTTGTAATAATCAGATTGCAAGATTTTTTTGTATTTTTTTTGTGATGCTTATAAGAAAGTCTATTTCTTCCTGGCTCAATGAATCCTGGACCTGGTCAATAGCTTCTTTTAAGACAGGCAAAGTGGGCGCATAGAATTTCCTGCCAAAGGAGGTAAGATATATCCGATTAACCCTCTTGTCCTTAGGATCCGGAATCCTGGCAATCAGGTTTTTTCTTTCTAAAGTGCCCAAAACCCTTGTGAGTGTTGCCTTATGTCGTTTTGTGATCATGGCTAGATCGTGCTGAGGTTGTCCATCTTCTCGATGTAAAACACGCAGAATTATAAATTGCTCTAGGGTAAGTTTGATGTTGTGTTCTTTAAATTTTTCAGTCATGAACACATACAGCATCTTACCGGTTTTACCAAGCCATGGTAAAATACTGTCGTCTAGATTGTTTGGCTCTTTTTTACTCTTTATCATTCAAGCCGCAAATCTAAATATTAGTTGCATATAAAACAATATTATCTGTTGTATTCTAACAAGGTTTTAATATAGTACTGGCATCTCCTCTCTGTCACATAAAAGTGAATCAGAAAAAATGTGCTAAATTAAGGGAGCCAATGACCTACAAATTTCTCGGGGTTTGATGTCGTTTCGCCAAGATCCCGAATCAAATTGGATTGGGTCATGAGCTTATACATTCTGAACTTTATATGGATGGTGATTATAGTCCTCGGTCAGAGACGGCTTTTCATACTTATAAGAATTATCTAAAGAAAAACCCGAGGCAACTTGGGTTGGTTGCTCGGGTCATAAACTATAAATAAGGTTGGTTTTAACCTAGTCGTTTGGCTACTTCGTTCCAATTTACGACATTGAAAAAGTTGCCTATATAATCGCCTCGGCGATTCTGGTAATTCAAATAATATGCGTGTTCCCAGACATCCAATCCAAGGATGGGTGTTCCTTTATCATCGGAGATTTTAGTCATAAGCGGGTTATCCTGATTGGGTGAAGAGTGTACAAATAATTTGTTATCAGTGCCCTTGGTTAACCAGGCCCATCCACTTCCAAAGCGCGTTGAAGCCGCAGCAGAAAAAACTTCTTTGAATTTTTCAAAACTTCCGAATGAGGTATTAATCGCATCCGATAAATCTCCTGTTGGCGTACCCCCTCCTTTGGGTGACATAACCGACCAAAACAGACTATGGTTGAAATGGCCTCCACCATTATTACGCAACCCAGTATCATCAGATCCGATGGTGGACAAAATTTGTTCGATGGTTTGTCCTGACAGCGCACTTCCCTCTAAGGCAGTATTAAATTTTCTGACATATCCAGCATGATGCTTATCGTGATGTATTTCCATAGTCATGGCATCTATATTGGGTGACAATGCATCAAATGAATATGGAAGATCTGGAAGGGTAAATGATGAAGCAGGCTGCATAGTTTCTGCCAAAGCTTCTTTGCCTGCCTCTTTTAATTCGGACTTACAAGCCGCCATGGGTGCTAAAACAGCACCTAATGCTAAAGCCGAAGTCGTCTGGATAAATTTTCTTTTTTTCATTCTCATGGATTCTTACAGCAATGTAAAGAATTATCAAGAGAACTATTGAGGGTAAATCTTATTTATGTACTTCAACTGTCGCCAAGGATTAGACAGAATAAGAGTTTTGTGCGATAATGTGGTCTGCAATCTCCCTATTGAGCTCCTTAACATTACAAAGGGGATAGTTACAAAACTTGTTTACTCCCTCTACAAATCCTTGTTGCAACTCGGGCTTCACAAATGAACCAATCGCTTCAAGAGCATTTATTCTGATTCTTTCATTAGCGCCTCTTAGGTAAACCTTTGTCATGGCCTCTTTTAAATCAGTAGGATTCTTGGCGGTCCTCAAGTATACTGATTCAGACATGTACACTTCAATTAGGATGTTTGCCAGGTTGATCAGTATTTCTTGTTCATGCTTTAGGTCGATTTTTCCTTTCATCGCTTGCTGAGCCACTGATCCAATTAACATAAGGGCAACTTTCTTAAAATTGGATACCGTTTTTTCTTCTACTGAATGATAACTAAACTGACCGTTTTTTCCTGTCAAAAGTTCCTGTTGAACCTTAAGAGCAGCAGTAGAAAAATCAAATTCTCCTTTCATGGCTCTTTTAAAGATCAGGTTGAGCATCAACATTCTGTTGATTTCATTCGTCCCTTCATAAATCATCGCGATCCGGCTATCCCTATATCCTCTTGCAGCCATTGTCTCCTCACTATAACCCATACCACCATGAATCTGTACGCATTCATCTGCAACATAATTCACTACATCCGTTGCTACTACTTTCAGAATTGAACTTTCCAGGGCATATTCTTCAGCTGCCTCCAACTTAGACTCCTCTGTACTTTTTCCTTCTTCTTTTAATAGATTGATATAATCACTGATCAATCCGGATGTACGATAAGTTGCTGCACCGACTGCATATGTCTTAGTGGTTTGTTGTGCTAATTTTGATTTTATAGCGCCAAATGAAGAGATTTCTTTACCAAATTGCTTGCGCTGATTTGCATATTTAACAGAGACCTCTATCAGGCCTTTTGAGCCACCAAGTGCTGAAGGACCGATTTTAAATCTCCCCGTATTCAATACATTAAAAGCTATGTGATGTCCTTTTCCAGCTTCTCCCAATAAATTCTCGAGTGGGACATGGACATTTTCAAAGAAAACTTGTCGTGTAGATGATCCTTTAATCCCCAATTTTTTCTCTTCCTCACCGAGTGTGAGACCTTCCCAACCTTTTTCAACAATAAAACCAGTAAAGTCAGTGCCGTTTATTTTTGCAAAAACGATGAAAACATCTGCAAATCCTGCATTCGAAATCCACATTTTCTGACCATTTAGAATATAGTTCTTTTTGTCATCCGAGAGAATTGCTGTTGACTTAGCAGCAAGGGCATCTGATCCGGAACCCGGCTCTGTAAGACAATAGCAGGCCACTTTATCTCCGGTAATAAGGCTAGGCAGATATTTCTTTTTTTGCTCTTCTGTTCCAAAATACAATATGGGCAACATCCCTATTCCCGTATGTGCTCCAAATGTGGTGGAAAAGGCACCGGTCTTTCCTAATTCTTCTGTAATTATAGTATTGGTATTAGTATCCATGCTTATACCTCCATATTCTTCTGGCATATGAGCTCCTAATAAACCCAGGTCACCCAATTTCTTAAGTAGGTCCCTGTTCAAATTATGGTCCCCGTTTTCCATTTTATCTGACAGGGGGCTATGATCTTGTAATACGAACTGTCTGGCAGTCTCCCGGACCATCAGTTGTTCTTCAGAAAAGTCCTCCGGTGTGAAGGTTTCGGTTGTTTTGGCGGGTTCAATCAAAAAGTGGGCCCCCTTTAACAAAGAATTAGCAATGATATTTGATGACATTTTTTATACCTTGAGTTTATGAAAATATTGTTATAACATGCACAATTTAAATACTTTATGGTATATATAGTGTTAATTTATTCTTGTTATTTAACTTGGGGTTAAGTTTTATTTAGAAAATAGTGTCTTCAAGCCGGTGATTTTTTGGCTCAATACGTTGAGTTTATAATCTTTGCATCTTTAAAAATTATAAAAACATACGCCATATGTCTAAACTTTTACGCTTTGTTGTCGTTCTTTTTTGCTCATTTTTAGCTTTTGGAACTATTGAAGCACAAGAAAAAACCCCAGCCGGACTCTACAATGATGGACTTGCCTTACTAAAACAGAAAGACTATAAAGGTGGGCTAGTGTTAATGGAAGAAGCACTCTCAATAGCAGGAGAAGATGATGAAAAAGTAATTAGTCTGGCCAAGAAAAACGGAGCCATTGCAGCTTATAATGCCGCCAACGCCGAAAGAAAGAAGAAAGCTTTTGATGCCGCTATAGAATTATACAACAAAGGCATCTCATTAAATCCTGACAATTCCTCAAATTATGAGGGCATAGCGCGCGCTCATGAAGGAAAAGGAAATAAAGTAGAGGCTATCAAAGCATACCTTGGGGCAGCCGCTAGAGCCATTGCAGAAGAAAAACCCACAAAAGCCAGCAAAAGAGAGAAAAAGGCACAAACGATGGTAGGAAAATTATTTGTTGCCAAGACTTATGCGGAAGCCGTCACAGCAGGAGAAGCATTTAATTCAGTTAAAAATGATAATGCTGAGGTACATTATTATTTATCTCGCTCCTATGCTGAATCAGGCAATGCTGAAAAAGCAGTAGAACATGCTGCCCTGGCTATAGATCTTTCTGGAGAAAAACCTGAAGATAAATACTACTTTGCTCATGCGACTCAGTTGGAAGAGCTGGGCCAAAAGTCTGAAGCAATTGCTGTATATAAAAAGATAAAAGGAGAGAAGTATAAAAAACAAGCAAACTATAAAATTTCTGAATTGGGTGGATAAACATGCTTTTTGGGAATAGAAAAAGGTGCCAATCGGTTGATTGGCACCTTTTTTATTTTAAACATGGTTCTGTCTATTGATTATACTTTGGCTAATTCGCTTTTCAAATAATCAATCACATTCACTTCGATTGCGTCCTGCCCTCTTAGTTGCGAAAGATACCAGGAAATCCAATCGCCTAAGTGAACAAAGTACATCATCCGCTGCGTCATATCAGTTCCTTTTGAAAACAGATTGATAATATTCGGTGTGCACTTTTTAATGATCTTTTGATTTATGTCCATTCTGATACTATTTCTTTTATAGTCATCAGCATTTCTAAGATAGAGTACCACGAGGTCTTTATTTTTATCTTTCCATCCTACGAGTTCGTTGTGATTCATTTCAGGAATAACATGATGCCAGCATAGTGCCTTTGCATTTTCATTTATTTGTTGTCTCAGCCTGACAGCAACAGGTTCAATTCGATCTTCCGCATATATAATCGGCATTTTGTTGTATAGTCGCTTGGCTATCTTTTTTGCTTCTTTTTTAATGTTGGGTGACTCTTTGTCCAACAATTCAATTGAGCTTTTAATTGAACGAAGGGACTTATCTGAAATAAATCCAAGTTTATTCAATAGTGCTAATTGAGCTACAAAGGAATATCCTAAACATGCTCGGGGAGATGGCCAGCTATCAGGGACTAGGATATAATCATATCCTTTCCTCTTGGCTCTTTTGATTAATTTTCCTCCGGAAGAAATGACCACTATTTTTGCACCGGTCTTTTCTATTTCTTTGAAAGATTGAAGTGTTTCTTCTGTATTGCCAGAATAGCTTGATGCAATTGCAAGTGTATTTTCATCAACGTATCCAGGAATATGATAACCCTTCCCCACCAGATATGGAACCTTCGATTCTTTTCTTATAATAGAAGCAACAAAGTCAGCACCTATTCCTGACCCACCGAGACCAGCCACATAGATTTTATTGATTTTTTTTCGTGGCTTGCTAATTTTCGACTGTGCACCGATCTCTAATGCTTCTGTCAGTTGCTCTGTAAATCTAGAAATTAATTTATCCATCATAACTTATACCTTATTTTAATGACGGGGTAAAGATATAACACTGATGTCGAGACAAAACGAAATTGGCAAAAAAGGAGAAGATTTAGCTTGTCAATACTTAAAGCAAAAAGGATTTTCAGTCCTCGCTCAAAATTGGCGCTACAGCAGAGCGGAGGTGGATATTATAGCAAGGATAAATGATATGCTAGTTTTTGTAGAAGTAAAAACAAGGTCATATGACTATTTCGGGCCGCCGGAAGATTTTGTGACGATGAAAAAACAGAGACTTTTATCTACCGCTGCCTCTGCTTATATGCAGAAATATAACCACGAATGGGAAATAAGATTTGATATTATAGCTGTCCTTTTACAGGGTAACGACAACTACGCAATTCAACATTTTGAGGACGCATTCTTTCGTGGCTTAAAATAATTGAAAAACTTCGCTTTTTATCTCGCTTGATATATCAACAAGATAATTTATAATATATAATGAATTTGTTATCAATAGTTTAAGCCAGAAAAGTGATTTCTTTTTTATGCCTTAATTGATATATCAATTATCGTCTAAATCTCAATTTTGTTGCTTTAGATGACAGTTAAGTACCTTTTGCCATTTATCATAAACTTCTTCAAACCTTTCTTGCTCGGTTTTATCGGGTCTAATTTTTTTAATGAGCCCAAGTCCTTCAAATGCCGTTTCTTCAGAATAGAACCCAAGTCCAATACCCGCTGCTCTAGCTGCACCCTGAGCTCCATCGGTGTCATATAATTCTATGGTTGTATTGGTCAAATTTGCTATCGCTTTTTGAAATAGCTTACTCAAAAATAAGTTGGCACTTCCTGCTTTTATGGTTTTTGGATTAAGATTCATAGACTTCATTATATCTATGCCATATCTCATAGAGCATGCAATTCCTTCTTGTATTGCTCTAAAGACATGAGCCCTGCTATGTAGGTTAAAGTGTAATCCTTCAAGATGAGCTCCGATATTTTTATTTTCCAGGATTCTTTCAGCGCCATTTCCAAAGGGCAACATGGTAAGCCCCTCCGCCCCTATCTCAGTACTCATGGCCAAATTATTCATTTCATTATAGGATAGAGAGCCCATGTTTTTCCTGGCCCAGGCATTTAATATACCGGTGCCATTAATACATAATAAAATTCCCAGTCTCCTTTGTTCTGCTGAATGGTTGACATGAGCAAAAGCATTTACTCTGAACGCAGGATCATTATTGAGCTTGTCGGTCACACCATATATTACTCCAGAGGTTCCAGCAGTCGCTGCAAGTTCACCTGGTTTCAGTACATTCAGAGAACAGGCATTATTTGGTTGATCTCCGGCTCTATAGGTTATTGTGGTGCCTGGTGTTAAACCCAGTGCCTCGGCAGCTGATTTTGATAGTTCAGCCTGCATACCAAAAGTTGGAACTATATCCGGAATCAGCCCAGGATCTATTTCAAAATGATCAAGAACCCTTGCCGCTATTTTATCTTTCTTAAAGTTATATAACACACCTTCGGATAATCCTGAATAAGTAGTTTGGGCTGATCCGGATAGCTTTAATCCTATATAATCTCCTGGCAACATAGCCTTATAAATTTGGCTATAAATATTCGGCTCATTCTTGGCTACCCATCTCAGTTTTGAGGCGGTAAAATTACCCGGTGAATTAAGAATTTCGTTGGTACAATAATCTTTTCCTAATTGGTCGTAAGCCTCGTTTCCCAGATTGACAGCTCTGCTGTCACACCATATTATTGAAGGTCTTAAAGCATTCAGGTTTTTGTCTACTACTACCAGACCATGCATTTGATAAGAAATTCCGATAGCCTTAATATCAGATACATTTACACGACTATCAAATAGAATTTTTTGCGTTACGGAAATTATGCCCTGCCACCAATCGTCTGGATCTTGTTCTGCCCATCCTGGTTTATGGGCGATCATTGCCATTTCGGTTTTGGGGTGTTGTGCGGAAGCAACTGCGCGGTTGGCTTCCCCATCAAGCAAAGTCGCCTTCACAGACGAACTTCCTAAGTCATATCCTATAAAATACATTTCTCGCTTCCTTATTTATAAACGGGAAGATAGAATAAAAGGCTAGTTAATTACTTGAAGAACACACCCTTATAGGCATCATAACCGGGCTTAACCCCTAGATGCATTAAGGTTCTTTTGTAATCAAATGATCGGCTATCAATGACATATACTTTAGAAGCAACCGCATCTTCGAATTCGGGGTTTTCGTTTTTCCAGGAATTTGCAATCATCCATGCCGCAGCATCTATTGATCTTTTCCACTTCGATCTCACTTCCAATTCAATGTAAACTATCCCGTGTTCATAGCGAAGCAACTTGGAAGAAAGCCCCTTTCCGACACGGAAATACATGTCCGTTTTTATAAAATGTTTGCGATTGAGATCGTCGATATTCATGCCCTATCAAAAGACATAAACTGTGCCAGTCAATCATTCACATTTTAATCTGTCATAATATGATCAAAATTATTAAGACGATTTACCCACATTCGTCAACTTAATAGTCGTTTTTTGGATTTTTTCCTGCTGACTTTCTATTTCATTTTTCTTATCAACCTGTGCTTTAAGGTTTTGCTCAATTTCTCTTTCCTTTTTGGCTATCTCCTCTTTGGCCTTCTCAATGTCCTTATGAAGATTTTGGTTTTTCTTTTGCAATTTACCCAAATCTTTTTCCATATTATTCAAGCCTTTGTCTTGCGTTTTTATTTCCTCTCTTATGGCATGTCTCTCTGTTTCATAGGCATATTCCTGTAAAAACTCACCTGCGCCTCTAAGAGCTTCAATATCCTCTTCTGAATTTAAATATCCTGCTTCTGACTTGAACCAAAAGGATCCTTTCGTCATGTCCTGATACTGATTGAATCGCGCAACCACAGAAAGGGCTTCAGAAGAAATTGAAGAAATGTGAACATTAAAAAGTACGTGCTCCTTGTTCTTTCGGTCCCAATCTGTCTTGCCATATGGTTTGACATAGTCTTTCCAGATTTTATCTGCGGTTTTACTGTCTACAGGAAGGTCCACTTCAAGTCCATTGTGCTCCCCTGAGCTCATGGCCATTTGCTTCTCCACAACTTGTGAATAAGCCGTTACAGATAACATAAATAGGATGATAAAAAGTAGTTGTCTTTGCATGTCGAATGATTTTAGTAATTCAATTTATAAATAAATGACGAGGTTTTGCACATCATATAGTGTTACTAACAACTTAAATTAGTCTTAATGTTCCTTTTATTGGTCTATAATGAGTGTGTCCATTACATTCCTTTTACGTATTCTCGTGCTGCAATAACAATCACTTATGAGTATACTATCCATACGAAACGTGGTCAAGAAGTATTCTAACCATGTCGCCGTTGATAATGTCAGTTTTGAAATACCGAAAGGTAGGATATTTGGAATGCTAGGCCCCAATGGTGCAGGAAAGACTTCCCTGATAAGAATGATCACATCTATCACACGTGCAGATGAGGGTGAAATAATCCTAGATGGGGAAAAGTTAAACGCGTCACATCCAATGCAAATCGGTTATCTGCCTGAAGAAAGAGGGCTGTATAAAAAAATGAAAGTTGGGGAACAATTGCTTTATCTCGCCAGGTTAAAGGGTCTTTCACAAAAAGAGGCTCAAAGCAAAGTCGACAATTGGCTGGAGAAGTTCGACATCACAGATTGGTGGAGCAAAAAAGTAGGAGAACTATCAAAGGGCATGCAGCAAAAAATTCAATTTATCGCCACCGTTGTTCATGATCCAAAACTTATTATCCTCGACGAACCATTTTCTGGTCTTGATCCCATCAATACTAATTTAATCAAGGATGAGATCAATGCTATGAATAATAACGGTACTAGCGTCATCTTCTCAACTCATAGGATGGAGCAAGTTGAGCAAATCTGTGAGGAAATAGTTCTGATGAATCAAGGGAAAATCATTTTGCACGGAGATGTGAATCAGATAAAAAGTGAAAACAAAGAAAATAAGTTTGAAATTGAGTTTGACGGAAGTTTCCCTTCTGATATGCTTGCTGATAGTTTTGAAATAGTAGAAGACACTTCCAAGTCGTTGATTATTCAAGTAAAGGAAGGACATAATTCTAACGATCTTCTACGGGGTCTATTAGATAGAAATATTGAGATTAAATCTTATCGTGAAGTGTTACCAACATTAAATGAAATCTTTATTAAAAAAGTAGGAGAGAGCAATGAATAAAATCAACTTGATAATTGGAAGGGAGTATTGGACCAGGGTGAAAAGTAAAACCTTTTTACTAACTACCTTTTTGGCCCCAATTGCCATCGTGTTAATTTATGCCGCTTTGATTTTCCTGGTAACTAGGGGATCCGACAAAGAGCGCACGATCGCTATTATTGACAATGCCGGCTTGACTGAAAATATCGACTTATCAAAGAACAACCTCAAATTTACGGTCGAAACGATTTCTTTTGACGAACTAGTAAAAAAGTATGATAATAAAGAAATTGACGGCATTTTAGAATTACCCCCTTTAGACAGTAGTCAAAATAAATATGATATAATCTACCATTCTGATAAAACATTGGCTCTTGATGAGTCTGGTTCGATTGTCTCTTTGTTTAGAAAAAAAATTAGAAATTATAAAATTGAGGCCTTTGGGATAAATCAAAGTAGCTTAGATTTAATCGATACCGATATAAATATCGAACCTAAAACTATAAAAGATACAGAAAAAGAAATTTCTTCAATTACTACAACGGTTAGTTCTGTGCTCGGAATGATTGTGGGAATTTTGCTTTTTATGGTTATTCTAATTTTTGGCTCTCAGGTAATGAGAGGTGTAAATGAAGAAAAAATAAATAGAATTGTTGAAGTGCTTATCTCTTCTGTAAAGCCTTTTGAATTGATGATTGGAAAAGTTGTAGGTATCGGGCTTGTGGGTCTTACACAATTTGCAATTTGGGCCATTTTAATGTCTGTTCTATCTGTGGGTGCTTTTTCACTTTTCGGTCTTGATCCAAGTGCTATGCAAGACGTTACAAGTTCAGATGTTACAAAAGAACTTATGGCTGATGAGGGTGTGCGAACACAAATTGCTAAAGTTGTAAAAGAATTACTTGCACTAAATTGGGCACTCATCATCCCTCTCTATATTTTCTATTTTATAATAGGTTACATGATTTATGCTTCCTTGTTTGCTGCAGTGGGTGCTGCGGCGGGTGATGATATTAATGAAGCACAATCACTAACCACGATAGTAATGCTTCCATTGATGGCTGCATTTTATATTGGTATCTCTGCCGCCCAGGCTCCAGATAGTACACTTTCTGTATGGTCCTCAATTTTTCCCCTTACCGCACCGGTAGTAATGCCTATACGTCTGGCTTCCAGTCCTCCGCTATGGCAAATCGGATTATCTGTTGTAACGTCAATTCTATTCGTAGTGTTTATGATCTGGTTAGCCTCGAGAATTTATAGAATCGGCATTTTAATGTACGGGAAGAAAGCGAGTATTAAAGAATTGGGAAAATGGATTTTTTCGAGAGGGTAGCAAAAAATGAATCATATGTGCGCTGAAGAGAAAGGTTTCATCTGGCTATTGAGTTCGCTATAAAAATTTCTTTATTTTACAAGTAATAACTGCAATATCATCCGGGTATTCTTCTTCTCCCCGATATTGGTCTATTGTCACCAGAAGGTTGTCATTAAATTGCTGCGCTGATAAATGGCCGTTTTCCATAGCAAAAGTTTCAATTCCTTTATCTTCAAAATAATTACCTTCTTTATTTTTTAAGTCTGCAAGGCCATCTGTAAAACTCATTATAAGCGCTCCTTCCTCTATAGAAATTAATTCTTCATTAATTTCAGGAAGTTTTTCAAATACACCAATTACCGTACATCCACTTGTAAGTCTTCTAATCTTACCTGACTGATATAGTACTGGTGGGTAATGTCCAGCATTAATATATTTTAATGTTCGTTTTTGCAGATCTACTTCTCCAATAAAAAAGGTGATAAACTTATCGCTTTTCGTAACTCTATGAACGGTTTGATTAAGGGCGAAAATAAAAGTCTCCAAATCTCGATATTGATATATCAGGCTTTGGATCATAGCCTGAAAATTAGCCATTAGCAATGCAGCAGCAACTCCTTTCCCAGAGATATCAGCAATACAAAATATAAATCTACCTCTGTCAAAATCAATAAAGTCAAGATAGTCACCCCCTATATTGAAATGTGGTTTGTATATAGAAGAAGCTTCATAATATTCCGTTACAGGCAGTTCATCCGGGATAAGCATTTTCTGAACGTTACTTGCCAGTTCAATTTCTTTCTTTAACCTTTCTTGTATAATCTGTCTTTTGAACAATCTTTTATTTTCAATAGCAACTGCTATGATATTGGTGATTGTCGTGATAAATTGAATCTTGTTATATAAATCTTCTTTTGACTTAATCCCACCGATAAGAGAATAGGCGATGGGTCTGTCTTTATGAAATACAGGAATGATAATGTCAAATGGTTGCAATTCTTTAGCATCATCTTCTTTAATAGTATGCAGCCTCTTGTATGGAATAAGGTATTTAATGATTTCTAAAGGGGTTAGGTCTTCCTTGTCTATATTAATATGGGTAGCGCAATCCCATTTTTCGTCTTCCTCTTCTGAAGGAATAAAAAGACCCATTCTTGTTATGCCCAATTCCCAACTTAGAAAAGATCGATACATATTATAAAGACCTTCTGCTGGTACATTGTCATTTATAGCCTGAGTTATTGTCAGAAGACTTTTGATCTGTAATTCTTTTAGGCTCAGATCTTTCTCTAATTTCTCTAACAATGCGATTTCCCTGCTCATGGTTTTACTGACTTTATATCAAATGCATCACGAAGGCCTGTTCCTAAAAGGTTAAAACTTAATACCAAGGTCATAATTGTTAAGATTGGAAAAATGGCAAGATAAACAAAGCCTCCCGTAGCATAGGCATAGCTTTCTTGTAACATGTTACCTAAAGATGGGGTTGGAGGTTGAATTCCTAACCCAAGATAGCTTAATCCTGCTTCGACTAAAATCGCCGTCGCAAAATTAGCAGCTGCTATGACCAGGATAGATCCAATCAAGTTTGGTAAAATATGTCTCGTAATGATTCTAAAGTCATTATAGCCCAAGACTCTAGAAGCCCGCACGAATAATTCGTTTTTTATCTGCAATACCTGACCTCTGACTATTCTGGCAACATCTACCCACATGGTTAATCCAACTGCCAAAACAATTACCAGAAATCCTTTACCAAGTGCGATAATGATAGCAAATGCCAAAAGTAAAGTAGGAATAGACCAACTCGTATTAATAAGTAACATTATCACTTTGTCTATCCGCCCACCATAATAAGCACCTATACTACCTATTCCAATACCTATAGTCAATGAGACAAGTACTGATAAGAAGCCAACAATTAATGAAATCCGTAACCCAAGAATCAACCGACTAAATACATCTCTGCCAAACTTATCTGTTCCGAATACATAATATATATGCTTTGTTTTAGTGCTAGATTCTTTGCTATGATATTTACTTGCTGATTTAAATATTGAGATGACATTTTTTCCTTCATGATATAGCGTATCATATGGAATGTATTCGTTTAGATCCTTTTCTCCACTTATTAGTACACGGAGAAAGTTCTTTTGCTCAAGTTTAAGTCCATTCGGTCTGACAATAAATTTTTGTGATGTACCGGGAGAATTAAGCGCTATTTCCGGAATTTGCCTGTTGGCATTTTCTGTATTATCAGGAATAATAACATAAGCCAGTAATCCTGCCAGACAAATTAATAGAAGTAAAATGATACAACCTATAGTAAGACTACTCTTCTTTAATTGGTACTTCCAACTGTATTTTTCCGGCATTATTAAATAAGATTCAATACCTATAGTACGTACTTTTCACGGATTAATACTTTTTTAGTTTTTGGTTTGACTGATGACGATTGTAATCTCGGCGAGTTTTTTTATCTATGTTTCTTCGAAGTTCGATGGTCAGATCTATGTCCATTTGGTTGGCAAGACATGTAAGGACAAAAATTATATCACTCATTTCTTCAGCTATATTACTTTTTATTTCTTCGGCTGAGATATCCAATTTAAAAGATTGTTCTCCATGGGATCGTGCGATAAGCCGTGAAAATTCTCCCACTTCTTCGGACAATAATAGAGTGTTGGTCATTACATCAAAATATCTTACTCCATATTTTTTAATCCAACCATCAACCTTTGCTTGCCATTCTTCAATGTTCATTTATTCTTTATTTTTTGAATCAATAATGATTGTTACTGGTCCATCATTCGTCAGTGTAACCTTCATATAAGCTCCGAATATGCCCTTTTCCACATGAATTTCAGAATCATTCAACCGCTCTATAAATAATTCATATAATGGATTTGCGTGCTCCGGTTTTGCCGCTTTTATGAACGAAGGCCTATTGCCTTTTTTAGTTGATGCTTGCAGGGTAAATTGTGATATTAAGAGAATACTCCCACCAAACTGTTTAATATTTAAATTCATTTTTCCTTGTTGATCATTAAAAACCCTAAGGGCAATAGTCTTTTTAACCAACCATTCAACATCTTCATGGGTATCGTCGTGAGCGACTCCTAATAATATCATAAATCCGGATTTTACCTCCCCACAGATATTTCCTGATATTTCAACCTCTGCTTTAGAGACTCTTTGGATGACGGCCCTCATATTCTAATTAGGTAGTGCTAACATATAGAAAAATAAATATGTGTATTTAATTGCTACTTAGTAGGTATGAGTAAATAATTATTCTAGTTGTTTCCACAGAACTTAATGTATTAAGACTTTATAAAAAATTTCAAATGTTGAACTTTCATGATTCTGTGAAGGAATGCTGATTTTACAACAAGTTATACATCCACAACATTATAAAAGTTACCAAACACTATATGTTAATAACCTGTTAGTTTAACAATAGTATTAAAATTTAAATAAGATAAACATGTAAATCAACTAGTTATTCACATCATTATGTTGCTTTTTCGTGTATAAAATATTTAATGAAATAATTGTAAACATACTAACGGCCCTAATAATAATAACTTCTATAAGTCTTAATTATAATCAATAAAAAGAGAAATAGGAAAATGGAAAATCGATCGTCTTAAAACTCTCACTACATTTGCACCATGCCTGAAAATAGTGAGAAAAATCATTCGATATCCAGAGCTGTTGTCATTTGGTTGATAATAGGATTGGTTATGGTTTTTTTTCAAATAGTAATTGGTGGTGTTACCCGTCTAACTGGCTCAGGGCTTTCTATTACTAAGTGGGAAATTGTCACAGGAGTGTTACCTCCATTATCTGAATCTTCTTGGATCAAAGAGTTCGAGAAATATAAAAATACCCCTCAATACAAAAAGATAAATACAGGTATGGAATTAGGATCCATATTCAGAGCTGGTTCGTTTAAGTTTATCTATTTCTGGGAATATTTGCACCGACTTTGGGCTCGAACGATGGGTTTTGTATTTCTTCTTCCTTTCCTTTTTTTTTATTGGAAAAAGAAAATTCCTGATTCGCTTTTAAAAGGGTTGGGCTATGTGGTTCTTTTGGCGTCGTT
This sequence comes from Saprospiraceae bacterium, assembly GCA_029262975.1. Taxonomy (GTDB): domain Bacteria; phylum Bacteroidota; class Bacteroidia; order Chitinophagales; family Saprospiraceae; genus JAJRXG01. The sequence goes on along the minus strand of JAJCYJ010000194.1, from coordinate 4,299 downwards.
AGCAGCAATGTTTGGATGGATTATGGTGGCCAGTGGATTAGTACACAGACCATGGGTTAATGCTTATAAACTCGCTATTCATCTATGTATCGGAATAAGTGTCTTTATAGCATTGTGGTGGGCTTTTTTGAAGTATATCTATAATAACAAAAGGCCAAAAGAGATAAATGCAGTTAAATATCTACAGATAATGTTCGCCCTATTAATTGTTCAAATCTTCTTTGGGGGCGTTATGAGTGGCACTAAAGCGGCATTATTTATTAATACCTGGCCGGATCTGAATGGAGAATATTTGCCGGGAATACTAATGGAAGGACAGAACTGGACGATACAAAATTTTGATAATTATGAGCAAAGCGGTTTTCTTGTAACATTGGTTCAGTTTTTACACAGAGGATCCGCATATTTAATATTTGTGTTGACGTTTTTTATATTCTTTCATTTTAAATATTGGAAACGTAAATCACAAGTTTCTTTAAGTTTTATACTATTCTTATCCCTTATTATAATTCAGGTTATGTTAGGAGTTATAACCTTAAAATTCAGTACAGGTATAATACCAGTGTATTGGGGGGTTCTTCATCAAGGCTTTGCAGTTTTTGTTTTAGCGGGATATGTATTACACATGTTTTATTCTTCTTACTCTAACATTGTTGAATAATTAGATAACGTCATACATTACAATTTTTAAGACCTTATTTTTGTGCCTTCCAAGCAGATGAATATTGAGAGAGTTTAAAGAAAAAGAAGGATTTAGTTTTATTGAGACGACTCCTGGGTCTCCAGTTTTATTGTTGCTTCATGGTCTATTTGGGGCATTAAGTAATTTTAGTCAATTAATTGATCACTTTTCTAAGGAATATAATGTTGTAGTACCAATGTTACCTATCTATGAGTTAGATCTAAATGAAACGGGGCTAAATGGATTGTTAGAGTTTACGGAGAGTTTTGTTAACAAATTTGAATTCAAGGATATGAATATCCTGGGCAATTCACTAGGTGGTCATATTGCACAGTTATATGTGCTTGCGCATCCTGAAAGAGTTAAGACTATGACTTTAACGGGTAGTAGTGGATTATTTGAAAGCGGTATGGGTGATGGATATCCGAGGCGTGGGGATAAAGAATACATTGCCAGAAAAGTAGCTGAAACATTTTATGATCCTGCTGTGGCAAGTGACTCTTTAGTGGACGAAGTGTTTGATACGGTAAATAATAGAGAAAAAGCGCTAAGAATTGTCTTAACGGCGAAGTCTGCTTTAAAACACAATCTAGGTGAAGACTTATACAATATAAAATGTCCGACTTTATTAGTTTGGGGCAATCAGGATACGATTACTCCGCCGTTTGTTGGTGAAAAATTTCACGAACTAATTTCTGATTCTGAGTTAGTTTTTATTGATAATTGTGGGCATGCTCCTATGATGGAAGTACCTGAGCAATTCAATCAAATTCTTGGTGATTTTCTAATAAAAAATAACACATAAGTTATTGATAATCAGATATTTATATAAAAAAGTCACCAAATTTGGTGACTTTTTTATATAATGATATTTTAGACTGAATTAAGGTTTAATCTCTCTTTTTATTTTTTCAGCTCTTTTCGAACGTTGCATTGGATTTTCGCCTGTGTTATTTTGTAATAATTGTTTTTGTCTAAAGGTTTCAAACCGAGAAACTTCTTCCTGAGGAGGATAGTAATTATTAGATGTATCTGTATCAGCGATTTCTAAATATGGGTCAAGTACAATCTTGTTTACTTCTTTATCCGATGGAAATATTTTGGTAACTTCTTTTGCTCCATATCTCCAAACTTCTGCCGGAATTCTAATATCTTCTGTTGTGCCGTCTTTATACTGAAATTGAAAGATTATTGGCATCACTAATTCACCTACTCTTTTAAATGTTATTTGATAGTAATGCTTCCCATCATTTAATAGTTCTAGTTCTTGGGGGTTGAGATTACTTACAAATTGTTCATAGTCAGATTGATCAACCGCATCTACTTCAAGTGCATCAAATGTCGTGTAAAAGTCTCTAATTGTGGTATCAATTTCATCATACGTTTGTGATATTTCTTTATTTCTTATTGATGAAATATTTTGAGGGCCGTTATCTCGTAGGTCTTTTTGAATACCTTTTTCAACAGTTGGGTTACCGGTATTGAAGTTATAATGTTTGACTTCTCCAAGAGCCTGATCAACATGATCGTTTGTAAAAAACCAGCCACGCCAAAACCAATCTAAGTCAACACCTGAGGCATCTTCCATTGTCCTAAAAAAGTCCGCAGGATAAGGTTGTTTAAATTTCCACCGATTAGAATATTCTTTAAAAGCATGATCAAAAAGTTCACGTCCCATGACAGTTTCCCTTAGAATATTTAAGGCAGTAGCAGGTTTAGCATATGCGTTATTTCCAAATTGGAATATGCTTTCTGAGTTGGTCATAATAGGAGAAATTCTTGATTTATCTCCGCCCATATAGTTAGTGATCATATGTGCAGGTCCGCGTCTGTTGGGATAATCTCTTTCCCATTGTTGCTCTGTCAAATACTGTAAAAAGGTATTGAGACCTTCGTCCATCCAAGTCCATTGACGTTCATCGTTATTAACAATCATTGGAAACCAGTTATGTCCAACTTCATGTATAATCACACCAATATGACCATATTTTGTTCGCATGGGATATGTACCGTCACTTTGGCATCTTCCGTAGTTAAAGCATATCATAGGATATTCCATACCCATACTTCCATCAATGGACCAGGCTACAGGATAAGGATAATCAAAGGTGTAATGGGAATACCATTTAATCGTGTGAGCAACAGCCTTAGTGCTAAATTTTTTCCAAAGGCAATCGCCTTCCGGGACCCACATTGACTGTGCGACAACAGTGCGACCATCTGACATTTTTACACCCATTGCATCCCAAATAAATCTTCTTGAAGAAGCAAAAGCAAAGTCACGTACATTATCGGCTTTAAACTTCCATGTCTTGTATTTGGAGGCTTCTGCGCTGCTGTTTTCAATAGCTTCATCTAGTGTTTGTATTGTTACTGGTTGTACATAAGAATTTTTTGCTTTTGACCATCGATCACGATGTGTATTCGATAAGACCGATGAAGCGTTTTGCAATTCACCTGAAGCTGCAACTAAATGGTCTTCAGGAACCGTTATGCTAACTTCATAATTTCCAAAAATTAAGGTGAATTCACCTCTACCAAGAAACTGTTTGTTTTGCCACCCTTCTATGTCATTATATGAACACATCCGAGGAAAGAATTGCGCAATACAATAAACTCTTTGGCCATCGCTAAATTCTTCATATCCCGACCTACCACCAATCTCCCTAGTATTGTTAATATTATACCACCACTTTATTTTAAAAGTTAATTTATCTCCGGCCTTTAGTACAGAAGGTAAATCAATACGCATCATTGTTTTATTGATGGTATATTTCATATTTCGGTCATCAGAATCAGTTACTGACTCTATTTTAAAACCACCATCAAAATCTGGAAACATTCGAGCTATTTGCCTAGGAGAGACACCTCTGTCTTCATTTATTGATTCTGTCCCTATTACATGGCTATCACTTTCTTTTGATCTCACATTTTGATCGAGTTGTAACCATAAGTATTTCAGATCATCGGGTGATTCATTGTGATAAGTAATAGTTTCATCACCTGAAATCTTTTTTTCTTCATCATTTAGGGTAATATTCATTTTATAATCTGCTCTCGTTTGCCAGTACTGATGACCAGGAGCACCTGATGCATTTCGGTATTCATTAGGAGTTGGTAAATCTGTTCCTAATTGCTTAAAAGGATCTGAATTGGACTGAGAAAGAAGAGAATGCGCTATTAAGAGACCAATGCATATTATCAGGAAATTTTTCATGAGGTGAATGTTTTTTACGCTGAGGATAAATACAAAAATTCAATTAAATTTAAGAGGGCGAAAGATACTTTAAATTTTGTGTTTTATAAGTCAAAATATTGTATTGGAGCACATATTAAAACCAAATTAACACATTAGTAAATTATTTAATATAACTAAATTGTTCCACGTGGAACATGATAATTTTATTCATTCAATTTTGTAATCTTAACTAAAGAAAGTATGCGTATCATCAATTTAAGTATCCTATTAGTGCTCATAATAGGTTGCGATATTAGCGATCAAAATACCGGCCAAATTGATTACCGGCCAAATATCTTATGGATTGTGGCGGAAGATTTGAGTCCAATTATACCTTCTTTTGGAGACAGCACGATTGTTACACCAAATATATCGAGAC
>JAJCYJ010000193.1 GCA_029262975.1 Saprospiraceae bacterium | reverse complement strand
CACGGTATGTGATGACGGAGATAGCGCCACGATAGAGGACATAGAAGACGGACATTGTAATTGTATTGGAATTCTTACAACAGGAAATGCTTGTATAGGAGCACGCGAACATGTGGAGGCATATTATTATGATAATATTCCAGGAGGAGACCTGGATGATCTTTATGAAGATCCAGAGTTCCCTTCCATCCCTGATAGATATGAATTATTGGAAATGATGGGTATCGAATTGCGCTATGAAGCAGATTCTTTTGGTACCCTTGTACAAGGATTTTTAACGGTTCCTATTACTGGAAATTATCAATTTAATATTACTTCTAATAGTGATGGTATCTTTTTTCTGAGTAGTAATGACGATCCGGCCTTAAAGCAAACTCATCAAATTTTAACTACGAGTTCGACCGGAACAGTTGAACATGACCGCTTTGTGTATCAATCGACAGCCCCTCTTCTTTTAGAAAAAGGGAGTTACTATTTCTTTGAAATCAATCACAAAGAATCCTCATGGTCTGAACACTATAATATTTTTTGGAAGACACCATTTACAGAGACAGATCAATGGAAGCGGATTCCTGCAATTTATCTTTTTGATTATACCTGCGAATTAGCTTGTATTAGTGAAGGCACACCCTGTGATGACCTTAATCCATTTACCAATAATGATGCCTTTGATGCTTTTTGTAATTGTGTAGGGGTGCCTTGCTCGGGCCCAGACTGTGATGATCCGATCGCGAATTATGTGCCATACCCGGAATGCGGACTGACGGATCAAATGGATAACCGGGCTGATGCTTCTTGGCTTTCTTGTCAGGCGACTCCTTCATCTAATCCACTTCATGGTGCAAGACATTGGTTGCAATATGACCTGGGATTGGAGCATAAGATATGGGCCACCCATATTTGGAATTATAATGTTCTGGGAGCTACGAATGAAGGTTTTCAAAGTGTGGCAATCGATTACTCAAATGATGGTATAAGTTGGACAAATCTCGGAACTTTTAATTGGTCACTTGCTTCAGGTGATTCAGATTACTCCGGATTCATAGGCCCTGATTTTGGTGGTGTAAGAGCGCGCTATATTCTTGTCACTTCCCTGGACGATATTGGGAGTTGCAGGGGCATAAGTAAAATGACATTTTCAACACTTGAATGCAGACCAGAAAACACACCATGTGACGATGCTGATCCTGCTACTATAAATGATATCTATGATGCAGACTGTAACTGCAATGGTTATCTGCCTACGTACAATGATTGCTCTCGAGATACGCTGATGCTTGGAGACAGCACACTCAGTTTAGCAAGATATAGTGCTATAAAATTTTTAGCAACGAGTAGTAACATTTCTTCACCTGATGATATTCAATTCATAGCAAGTGAAAACTTAGAATTATTGCCAGGATTCGAAGGGGCTGTTGGAGCTATTCTAACTTTTGAAATTGATGATTGTTCACAAGTGCAATCCTTGACTCAGCCGGATGCGGTTGCGGCACTAAAAGCTCAGATTAAGGAAAATCCTTTGGCCATATATCCGATAGAGGATACTTATGATCAAGTGATCGGCTTTTATGTCGAAGGACCTTCAGAAGTGAAATTAGAAATTAAAGATCACAATGGTCATCTAATTTCCTCTTTGCTTGATCACTCCCTTAAAAATGGAGGGTATTATACTAAAAGAGTCAGGACTAAAAAGCTGAAAGGTACTTCTTACCAGGTGCATTTCAATTCTTCCGGTAAGCACTATACCAAATTAATGAACGTACTGAACAGTAATTAAATTTATGGTTGAATCATACGTAGACATTTAATTTGATTTAACATTACTTCATGATTGAAGTGTGCAATTTAAAAATGGTGACAGCTGATACTATTTCTGGATCTTAGTCTGGCATTACGATCTTTAAGTCCTTAAAGGCAACTCGTCCGACGTTGTAAATAAGAAGAAATGAAGGGCAACATGATTGGGAATCTCACTTTTATAAGATTTGTATAAAAAGCGTTGACGAACCTGGATGATTGTTTCGCTAGCTTTAGCATTTTCTAATTTATTCCTGCTCGTCTATAAATGCAACTACCCTCGCCGGAGCCGCAGATGCACCTACAATTTTTAAGGGGAAAACCGCTATTTTAAAACCGGACATTGGGAGACTCTTCAAGTTGGTTAACTGTTCCATATGTAAATATTCGCGATCCCTCCCAACAAGATGTGCTTCCCAGAATAGTTCTGAATCATTGGTCTCTTTAGCCTTCTTAATCAAATGTGGGAGCGGCAGATCCCATCCCCATTGGTCAATACCCATGACCTTAATACCCTGATCAATTAGCCAGTGAGTAGCTTCTGCTGTCATGCCGGTACCATGAGTGAAGAACTTTTTAGTTCCCATATATTTGTCCCGTCCTGTCATAATGAGCACGATCATTCCGGGCTGCAATGAAAGATTGTGATTGTCCAGATAATCTCTTAAATCTTGTGACGTAATGCCTTCAAAATCTGCTTTGCGACACATGTCAATTACGATGCCAGGGCCATAGCACCAATCTAAGGGGATTTCATCGATTGTCTTGGCAGGTTTGCCTTCACATGTAGGTGAGTAATGCCAGGGTGCATCTATGTGCGTCGTACTATGGACGCCCATTTTGAGGATTGTATCATCCGCCCATCCTGACCAGTCTTTAGGGAATAACTTAAATGGAAGTCCAAATAGTCGTAAAAGCCACTTGGCTTTCTTATGTGGTTTGTGTTTGATTTTAACCTTCATAAAACCAGGATCTCCAGAATTGTATTGAATAGACTTAGATAGATCAATTATTTTCATAGTCACCAAGATAGTGTGTCAGTTTAAAAAATGATTATAAAGCGTATATTGAATTGAATCCAAAATGAGATAAAGTAGAGCTAGAAACAATCTTGTCTGTCAATTTACATTTCATATTTGCGAGCTGTTCACGATATTGCGATTAGATGTCACTATACGAACCAACCTGTATTGTTTGCTTGAAAACCCATGAAGACAAAACTGTTGAGCATATCATTCCTAGAGCTCTGGGAAATATTCATTATGTATTACAGAAGGGTTGTCTTTGTGGGTCATGTAATAGCAGGTTCTCTAAATATGAACATTCCGTATTAAATAGTGAGCAATGGCTCTCAAAACGAAAAGAACTTGGACTTGTTAGGCCTGACGTTATCCATAATGAACCATTAAAAAAGTATG
>JAJCYJ010000192.1 GCA_029262975.1 Saprospiraceae bacterium | reverse complement strand
TTTGGTCATGCCACTGTGGTAGGTAATAATATTTCGATATCAATTAACACGCATAGTGTAGACGAAGTTACCAGAATATATAATGAACTCTCTGAAGGTGGAACAATAAAAATGGCATTAAACAAAACTTTCTGGGGCGCTTATTTTGGTATGTTCATCGATAAGTTTGGGATTCACTGGATGGTGAATTGTGAGTTAGCTGAACATAAAGATTTTGAAAAAGCACATTATGCAGATGACAAAACTATGAAGAATAAAAAAGATTTAGAGGCTTCTTGATTAAGTTTTCTAATTGAGCAACTTTGATCATTGTCTACTTTGCAAATAGACGGGAGTTATTTATAGTTTGGCGCTTTGAATGCTCGCAATTATTAGAATATTAAAATGACTGTCAGCTGTTGTAGTGGGTGCAAATCAATCTTTCGCGACAGAATGATATCGTAGATGTCCAATCTTCCTGGACCGGGGTAGTCCGAAGTGGTACTCCTGGTGAAAAGCAATGCAACTAAAAGGAGTTGGCGGCTTTTTTTCTTGCTCGCCGAAGCTTTCTTCGATTGCCGAAGTATCACGTAGGGTTAAGCGAAGGAGAGGACAAAATTTTCCAAAAGATGACAACTCGATAAACGAAATTTTGATTGGTACCCGTTCTTATATTAGTTCTGTCATAATTAAATTTCGTTTTAATTGTTAAGAAGAGCACATGAATTGCACCTATATAGAAAACGTTCATTCCACCTAAAATCAATGCCATGGATATTTCAGATCTTCAATCAATATGTAATGAACTACCTGGAACGACCGAGGATATAAAATGGGAAGATCACTTGTGCTTCAATGTAGGTGGAAAGATGTATCTCGTTACATCACCAGATGCTATCCCACACACAGCATCTTTTAAAGTTACTGATGAAGACTTTGAATTATTATGCGCAAAAGAAGGCTTTAGTCCAGCACCATATCTTGCACGCTACAAATGGGTGTTTATAAACGATATTAGTCGTATTGGCTCTTCAGAATGGAAAAAACTAATCAAACAGTCGTATAGATTGATTCACGCTAAACTGCCAACTAAAGTGAAAAAAGAAATAGCTGCTTTGTAGTTTTATGATTATAACTGAAACTATAATTTAGTCTACCAAAACCCGTCCCTCAAGATCCAGAAGAAATGCGTAACTCAAAGCAGTCTCCTTATATCTTTTAAATCGACCACTGGCACCTCCATGCCCGGCCTCCATATTGGTTTTCATGATTAGAATATTTTCATCCGTCTTCTTATCTCTCAATTTTGCCAACCATTTCGCAGGTTCCCAATATTGCACCTGAGAATCAAAAAAGCCAGTTGTAATCAAGAGGTTAGGATACGGCTGCTCTTTGACCTGATCATATGGAGAATAAGAGAGCATGTAGTCATATGAGTCCTTGTTTTTTGGATTGCCCCATTCATCGAATTCATTCGTCGTAAGAGGTATTGTCTCATCCATCATCGTTGATATCACATCTACAAATGGTACTGCCGCCATAACACCATTATAAAGTTCGGGGGCCATGTTTACAACTGCGCCCATTAGCAAACCACCTGCACTTCCGCCCTGAGCATATAGATGTCCGGCTGATGTATACTTTTCTGCGATTAAATGTTTTGAGCAATCAATGAAGTCATTAAAGGTGTTTTTCTTTTTGAACATTTTACCATCATCGTACCATTGTCTTCCCATTTCCTGCCCACCTCTAATATGTGCAATTGCAAAAATAAATCCTCTGTCCAGAAGACTTAAGCGCGACGAATTAAACCATGGATCCGTTGAAGATCCATAACTGCCATAAGCATATTGCAGACAGGGTGTGTTTTCAGATTTATTAGTTGTCTTTTTATAAACAAGTGACATAGGTATTTTAACACCGTCCCGAGCTGTTGCAAAGATTCGTTCTGTAACATAATCCTCCGGATTATGGCCACCTACAACTTCTTGCTGTTTTTTAATTTCTCTTTTCCTTGTCCCCAAATCATAGTCGATTGTGGATCTCGGAGTAGTCAAACTGCTATAGACAAATCTTAAGCTTGAAGTGTTAAATTCAGGGTTGGTAGAAGTGAATGCTACATATGCAGGTTCTCCAAAATTTAGATAGTGTTCTTCTCCTGAAGATTGGTTTTTGATTCTCAAGTGTGTCAAAGCATTAGATCGTTCGCTTACAACTAAATAATTATTAAAAACATCTATTCCCTGAAGCAGTACATCTTGTCTGTGTCCTATCACTTCTGTCCAATTTTCTTGAGCCGTATTACCAACAGGAGTTTCCATTAATCGAAAGTTTTGTGCTTCCGAATTTGTAACGATATACCATTTGTCCTGAAAATGTTCGATACTGTATTCATGTTTTTCTCCACGAGGAATAAACTGGGTGAATGCTCCCTTTGGATTATCAGCTTTCAAAGTATGGTAGTCACTGACGAGTGTGCTGCTATTATAAATGATAATAAAGTCATCGGACTTAGACTTATAGACACCTATATAGTAAGAAGGGTTGGTTTCATGATATACAATTTGATCCTTACCTGGTGATTCACCTAAATGATGTCTTACTATCTTCTCTGACAGTAAAGAAATCTTGTTTTTAATTGTATAAAAGAATGTTTTATTATCATTGGCCCAAGCTCCTCCAGGCTGTGCATTTTCTAATTTGTCTTCATACAATTCACCTGTCTCAAGATTCTTAAATCTAATAGAATAAACCCTCCGACTGATGGTGTCTTCGGCAAAAGCGAGAACCTTGTTATCGGGACTAACAGTGAGTCCACTGGCATTATAATATTCATGATCCTTCGCAAGCACATTGGCGTCAAGCATGACTTCTTCTTCATTTTCAAGAGAAGACTTCTTTCTGCAGTAGATAGGATATTCCTGACCTTCTTCAAACCTCGTGTAATACCAATAGCCATTTTTAAAATAAGGAACTGACTCATCATTCTGTTTTATTCTTCCAATGATCTCGTCATACAATTCTTCCTGCAACTCTTTTGTATGTGACATTACATGCTCGGTATAATCATTCTCAGCATTTAGATAAGTGACTACATCTTTGGTTTGTTCGTCAGGCTCGGCTGCCGTTTTTTGATCATCAGTAAGCCGCATCCAGAAGTAAGGATCTATTCTTGTATCACCATGCATGGTCAGTAAAGAGTCTTTTTTCAAAGCTACCGGGGCACTCGCTGACCGGGCATTCTCACGCATCATATCTTTGGATTCTTGTTGGCACGAATATATCAATACCATATTTAAACAAATGAAAAGGTTGAGGACTTGTTTCATTATATCTTATTGAGCTGCGAAGTTAGGATTTTTTGATCCATTAGACATGTTAAATTCATTAGCATTGGGTTCACAATGGCAGGTGCACATTCCACGTCAATTTCACATAATTTGGACGAGTTTAATAGATGAATTTTGATATGCTATTTATCCAGTTAATATCTCCAACTTGTTACATCGGCACCTTTGGGGGATCTCGTTTTCACTTCTTCTGCCCATCGTGGTATGAACATTTGATTGTACCTCAAGCGTGAAATGTGATTGGGTTGCGTCTGATCGCCATTCCAACAATGTTCGGCTCGATCTCCGTAGTCAACCTCCCCGTCGTAATAAGGATCAGTTGTTGATTCCAGAAATTCTTCAGCGAGATATACGGCGTTGTTCAGATAGTAATTATCCATATCTCCGCAATAGATCTTTATTTTACCTTTCCAGTCATTACCATATTTCGCCCAGTCACGTTTCATGATATATGCAAGATCATAGTTTTCCTTCCAATATTCCGCGATCTCTTTATCGATCAGCCCTGACTTTTTATCCCATATGCGACGAGGGTATCCGTCCTTACCTACCGGGGAATATACCGCTTCCCAAATATCCCATTGCTGGCCTGATCTTGACTTGGTCCCCAGCACTAATTCTCTGTGGTTCATATCTCTAAGCATGGCATCAATATTTCCGAGGAAATCCCGATGTCCTGGAATAAGGGTGCGCTTGAATGGCCCTTCTTTATAATATGCGTTCTCGTCTTCATAAATATTCGTCAGGCAAAAAGCCCTGAAGTCAATAGGGTCAGGACATGCAGCATAACAGCCGTTGTATTCTTTAGGATATTTTACCTGCACTGCAAGCGCTTCCCATCCTCCTGTAGATCCGCCATAAGTGAATCGGGCCCATCCTTCCCCAATACCCCTGAACTCTTTTTCAATATGAGGAATTAGTTCATAAGTAATAGCGTCTCCATATGGTCCTATATTCTCGGAATTTACGGCATAAGAATCATCATAAAATGGATTAGCATGCTGAATTTCTATCGCTATGACACGGGGAAAGTCAGGACCTGTCCAGGATTTGTAAAAGCTATATTCTTCCTCCTGTACAAACTTGTTATAACCATCAACTTTGAATCGTTCAGAATATACAGGGGTTAAATCCGGATCTGGAGGGGTCGTCCGCCATCCTCCAAAGTCAGAGGGAAAATGACCGTGAAAAATAGCAAGAGGGTACTTTACTTCAGGATGATCAGCCCAGCCATGGGGAAGTAAGATGTGGGCACCCAGATACATATCGCGTCCCCAAAACTCACTCAATAGATCAGACTTGATTTTTATGTGTTTGACATACTCTGTGTCTTCTGGTTCTTCTATCTGAGGAATAATATTATCGAGTTTAATATTCAGAACTTCTTGATTATTTGGATCAAGATGAAATTTTCCAGGTGTTGAATATACATTACCCGGTGCGCGATTCCACTGCTGTCCTTCACCACGGTCCATTGGCATTTTTACCGTGTGCCCATCTGATCTTTCGAAGGTTTCATATTTATGAAATAATACCTGAACGGTATAATCGGATGCTGGAAGTTGAGCGAAATGTTCGATTGGATATCCAAAAGATTCCATGGCAAATGAAATATTTGTGCCTGGCTGCCAATCCTCAACATCCATTCCAAATCCCTGGCAGGTATTCGGTCCATCTCGCAATTGAAATCTTGGTTCAGTTTCAGAATCAGTTGCAATGAGCAATATCAAACGTCCATCAAGTACTTCATTATAATGCTCCGAGGGATATGCAATATCGATGGAGTAGTATATGTTCTGTTTTTCATTGGAAATATTACATGCAATAAAAAAGAATCCAAAGGCTAGATATATAAGTCGGTACATGGTTATTAATTGAGGACCTTAAGGTAGTTAATTTGATCTATCTTTCATGTGTCGCGTTGCCCTTATCACTGCTGAATGATCAGTGTCGCAATTAAGATGGGTTTTGTGATCAACAAATGCTTATTTACCGATGGCAGATGACAATGACAAACTTATATTTTTCACTTAATCTTGCACCAGAATGATGACCAAAAATCAAAAAGTAGGACAATACAATCCCCTTTGACGACTTTGCCCACTTCCTGCTTCTTGACCAAATGGCCAGATATTCAGACTGAAGAAGAAATCACTTCCTTTAAAATCAGATGGAAAAAATACACTTGTGATATGATCGCTACCTATTGTAAACGGACCATATCTTATTGCTGCCCCTACTCTGAAAGAACTGTATTCCTGCATTGTCACAGGCATAAATGCAGAAAACCACTTCGTCTCATACCTTGGCGTGATCACAAGTGAATTGTTGCTTTTCAAGCTATGTCCAAATAGCGGAATACGTTGATTGATCATCCCGGATATGAAAATATTTTTATCATATTTATAATCTGCAAAAAGTGTAAGTCTTGTGGGTAATCCAATTGTAAATACACCAAAATTATCCGGTGTAATATTCAAATCATTTTGCAATTGATCAATTAGGTTTCTAACTGATGTATATCCACGATAATCCTGTGTTCTGATTTGTGTGATGCCCCTTAAGGTCTCGGGACTATATATTTCAAGATTGGATTTGTATTTTATAATTCCAATATCAGATAGGGAAGCCCCAAACTCCAGAATCTCACTGCGGTAAGAATAACCAAGATCGATACCAATTCCACTTCCGTTGAAATCTGTCTCAAGGCTACCACTGTTGATCGAGCTATTGGTAAATCCCACTTCATACTCCACAATATCGCTCGTAATGACAATACTATCTATGAAGTCATAATCAGAGTCTGTAAAACTTTCGATAAACCCTCCCTCATGGCCTTTTATGTATTTGATATTAATACCAAAAGAAGCATTTTCTATTTGTTTTGAAATATGACCACCGATTTCCAACCATGAGGCGAACGACGCAGAACCCCGGTCTATATCAATAATATTTGTGCCGTATGAAAGATTAAGCTCATACAGGCCAAAATTTTCAGGAATATCCGAAGAAGACATGTGCGCCCGAAAGCTTGAGAAGACACCAACCCTCATATCAGACCCTATATTAAAAGTCACCGAAGGACCATTGATACGTCCTCTGAGATACATATTCTTTCTACCGCCATTTTGATCGAATAAAATTAACGGCACATTGCTGGATTCAGGAATAGCTGATTGGGCATCTATGACGGTTGCGTCTCTAATCTGTCCACCGAGATTTAGTAAAGTTGCTTTCCTTACAAAGGAATAATCAGTTTGCCCGAAAATATGTCCTCCTGCTATAGTGGCATCCCAGGTATAAAGAGATTGAATACCTAGAGCTGGATTGAGATGAATGCGATCGATACCTGAATAAGGATGAATGCTTAGCGAAGATGGTACCTGTGCGATAGCAGGTAGGAAGTTCAAAAATAACAATAAGAAAATGACATATTTCACAGAGTAGACATAACGTCTTGGCATATAAGATTCGTATTCGACAGGAAGAGTCATCATGATCCACAACATAAACGAGAGCACCGGCTACTTCGCTCCAAGATCTAAAAAATTACTGATTTATAAATCATATTTCCTTTTGGCCCAATTACCATGCGATTCACCTATGAATTATCACTGATAATTAATAACTTGGGCAGAACAATAATCAAGTCATCATGAAGAAACAAAATAGACGATCATTTTTACATACTGCAGGAGTCATAGCCGGTGCTTCAGCATTACCCTTGTCTGAAATAAGTGCAAAAGCATATATTACTGGTTCAGGTGCTATCAAAGTAGGGTTAATAGGATGTGGAGGACGCGGTACCGGAGCTATTGCCCAGGCATTACTTTCTGGCCAAAATGTTCAACTTGTTGCAATGGCTGATGCTTTCAAAGATAAGATTGACAAGACATATGCAGCGATTACTGATCCTGAATTTACAGATTGGTCTTCCGGAGATGTCGTAAATCTAAACGATAAAATTACCGTAACAGAAGATCAAAAATTTGATGGTTTTGACGGTTATAAAAAAGTGATTGAATTAAGTGATGTTGTTGTTATTGCGACGCCTCCAGGATTCAGGCCAATACATTTTGAAGCTGCCGTAAATGCGGGTAAACATGTCTTTATGGAGAAGCCATTGGCTGTTGATGGTCCGGGTATACGAAAAGTACTGGCAGCAGCAGAAAAGGCAAAAGCAAAGAAATTAAATGTTGTGGTTGGATTGCAAAGACATTATCAAACGGTCTATCGCAATTGGGTGGAAATGTTGCATGCTGGTGCCATAGGTGACATTATTACAAGTAGAGTATATTGGAATGGTGCAGGTGTATGGACACGTCCACGAACGTCTGATCAAACCGAGATGGAATATCAAATGCGTAATTGGTACTACTTCAATTGGCTTTGCGGAGATCACATCAATGAACAACACATTCACAATCTTGACGTAGGAAACTGGGTACACCAGGCATATCCTACACAGGTAAATGGTATGGGTGGGCGACAAGTTAGAACCGGAAAGGAACATGGTGAAATATACGATCACCATTTTCTTGAGTACGAATATGCTGATGGATCCCGCATGTTCAGTCAATGCCGCCATATAAAAGGATGTATGAACAGGGTCAGTGAGGCATTTCATGGAACAAACGGAAGTGCACCAAAGCCCGGGTTGATTAAAACCAGAAGCGGCCATGTGATCATGGATCATGATGATTCGAATGATCCAAATCCTTACCAGGTAGAACACGACGAACTATTTGCAGCGGTGGCCAAAGGCGAATATAAATTTGCAGATGCGGAGAATGGTGCCAAATCCACATTGACTGCAATCATGGGTCGAATGGCGACATATTCAGGTCAAATTATCACATGGGACGATGCCATGAACAGTACAGAAGATTTATCACCTTCGAGATATGCCTGGGACGCTAAGCCTCCTGTCTTACCAAATGCGGATGGCTTCTATCCAATTGCCATGCCGGGTAAAATAAAACATAAAGAAGGAGAGGTAGAAGATTAGTATTGTTAAAATAGACAATTAATACAGAGGTCCCGTCCAATTAAGGCGAGACCTCTTTTTATCTAAATAGGAAAGAAAAGATTGGAATTCAGCGGAGTTCATGGGAGATTATATATTCTTTTAATCAGGATCCTAAAAATCCTGTTGTCCAAATTAGCAGTAACAAAATATTGGATAGAGACTCTTATATGTCCTTTCTTGTCACAAATTAGAATTAGGTGTAAATCTATATTCTTCTAAATACTTTAATCATATACTTTAATTCTCACAAAATTAGAACAAACAATAAAACTTACTATACCTATAAATATAGATTTTAAAGATTGTGAAAGAATTATACAAATTTATATAGGGGTAAATGAGTGTGCCTATACAGAGATTCCTTTGTTGATGAATTAATAATTAGCCATTAAGCTAGGTCGTAACTTAGATGAGATTTAAACACTTAATAATAATCGTTGCAATATAGTATTGTAGACCTATGATGATTTTTGATTGCTTTTCTGAGACTCACAGACTTTATTTTTTGCACATAATGTACTATAAAAAAATTATCTTCCGTGATAGAAAAAAAAGATGGAAGTATCTCTTCGACAGGCACAATCATATATTGTTGAGAGCCAATTATTAGCAACCAAATCAAAGTTATTCGGACTTGAAAGTACTTTAAGTGCGATAGAACATTTGGGATATGTGCAGATAGATACTATTTCTGTAATTGAGAGAGCCCATCACCATGTATTATGGTCACGCATTAAAAATTATAAACCAGAATTTCTTAGAAATCTTGAACAGGACGGTCATGTTTTTGAGTATTGGGCTCATGCAGCAAGTTACTTGCCAATGCGTGACTATCGATATAGTTTAGTTCCGAAACACAAGATTAAAAAAGGTCCTGGCCATTGGCGACCAAGAGACAAGAAATGGACTCGATTTGTGTATGATAGAATTAAAGCTGAAGGTCCGTTAATGGGGCGTGATTTTAAAAAGGATCCAAAGTTGGTGGAAGACCATGCCTGGGGCGGGCATCCGATTACTCAGGCTTTGAGACAGCTTTTTATGGAAGGTGAGTTGATGATTTCCGGGCGTAAAGGATTTCAGAAAATTTATGATCTTACAGAAAGAGTTCTTCCGGAAAGTGTTGATCTGACCAAGCCTTCTGTGACGGATTATTATACCTATCTGATAATGCGTGACATAAGGGCAAATGGCTTAATAAAACCCAAAGAAATTGGTCATCTGATAAGTATTCCGACCCAACAATTAAAATCAATAATTTCTAATTTAATAGAAGATGAAATCCTTGTAGAAGTAATTATTAATAAGATTAAGGGAGAGACTTATATAGCCATCAAAGATCAGATCTCGGAATATTTGTCGCACAGGAGGGTTAAAAAATTACACATATTATCACCATTCGACAATTTGATCATCCAGAGAAAAAGACTAAAGGAACTTTTTAATTTTGATTATATACTCGAATGTTATGTCCATGCTCCAAAAAGAAAATTTGGCTATTTTAGTTTACCACTCTTATGGGGAAAGGATTTTATAGGGCAATTAGATTTGAAAGCAGATCGGAAAAACAAAGTGCTTATTATTAAAAACATAAAATGGGAGGATGATTTTAGTGATTTCGAAAAAATTGAAAAACCATTTTCAACTGCCATAGAATCTTTTAGTGATTTTAATGACTGCCATTTTATTCAAATCGGTCCGACATGCAGTAATAGTTATATTCCTGGACAATACTTAAAGTAGTGACTGTAATAAAAGAGGACTATTGGGTCAATAAAAGGTATGATTTTAATTCAATTAATCTAAGTCTTTTATCTTCCTGAAAACCGAGAGATGTGCAATCATTGGTTCTTAGGTTTTTTTAGGTGTTGGACAAGATTCTATTTGTATAGTGAAGCAAAGCAAGTGATATGTTCAGGTATATGAATATACGGTCAAAGAAGGATATTATACAGTAAAGATATTTTATTGGCCAATAAAATATCTAATCAGCGGCTATCATTGCGCTATCATAATAGTAATTAACTATATCTTGCAGTATTCATAGAACTTATGTAATTATCATATTTTGACTAAAAGAGATTTTGATGTTCTGATCATCGGTGCCGGAATATCGGGGATTAGTGCCGCTTATTATTTACAGGATCAGTGCCCGGGCAAATCATATGCAATCCTTGAGGGCCGGGCGAATTTTGGGGGAACCTGGGATTTGTTCAAATATCCGGGCATACGATCAGATTCCGACATGTATACCCTTGGGTTCATATTCAGACCCTGGACAAGTCGCAAAGCTATTGCCGACGGTCAAGATATTATGACCTATCTCAATGAAACGATCGAAGAATTCGGCATAGATAAAAATATCAGATATAATCTACATGTGACTGATGCTTCATGGTCTTCAAAATTATTTCGCTGGACTTTGAAAGTGAAAAATTCAGATACAGGTAATACAGATGTTTATACTTGTAATTTTCTCGAAATGTGCACCGGATATTACAATTATGAGCATGGATATACCCCTGATTTCAAAGGAAAAGAGCTTTATAAAGGAAAACTCATTCATCCACAAAAGTGGACCGAAGACATAGCTTATGAAAATAAAAAAATAATAGTCATAGGGAGCGGAGCCACTGCTGTAACCTTGGTCCCGGAGTTAGCCAAGAAAGCCAGTCATGTAACAATGCTTCAGCGTTCGCCGACGTATATTGTTTCTGCACCTGATGAAGATAAAATAGCTATCTGGATGAATAAATATCTTCCATCGAAGATGGCATATTCGATTTCCAGGTGGAGGAAAATCTTATTTCAAAGAATTACTTTTTGGGCCTGCAGAACCTATCCGAATTTTATGAAAAATGTGATCATTAAAGGTGTGAAAAAGGAAATGGGCCCAGATTATAATGTTGAAAAGCATTTCACACCAGATTATAAACCCTGGGATCAAAGATTATGTCTTGTACCTAATAGTGATTTATTTGAAACTATAAAATCAGGTAAGGCCTCAATGGTAACTGATCATATTGCATCGTTTTCAGAAAAGGGGATTGTATTAAAATCCGGAGCAGAGCTTGAAGCGGATATTGTTGTTTCAGCTACAGGATTAAATTTAAAAATTTTAGGAGGAATACAGTATACAGTTGATAACGAACCGGTGGATTTTGCTAAAACGGTATCCTACAAGAGTATGATGTTCAGTAGTGTCCCCAATATGTCTCTTGCGTTTGGTTATACGAATGCCTCATGGACATTGAAATGTGATCTTACCAGTAAGTATGTGACAAGATTATTAAATTATATGGACAAGCATGATTATAAAATGGCCTGTCCTCGTCAAAATGACCCTAATCTTGAGCTCGAACCATGGCTTGATTTTACTTCGGGTTACATTCAAAGGTATATACACAAACTTCCTAAATCGGGTTCAAGAAAACCATGGAAGTTAAAGCAAGATTATCTTTTTGACCGGTTGATGATCAATAATGGAAAGATTGAGGATGATGTTTTGGAATTTGCCTGATTCAAAATTGTCATAATATTTTTCATTCTGACTTTGCGATATGTTTATGTTATCAGCCTGTGAATGCATCGTTCATGATTTGATTGATAAATGAGCTGGTAGCCATATGGGCACAAAATATCTTTGACAAAACAAAAAAGAAACAATCATTATGCAAGTAAAAAACCCTCCACATTTAGAAAGTTTATTACCGGTTTTTGAATCTCTTGATGCTGAACGAATACATAGAAAACGCATGCTTGCCGGAGCATTACGGATATTCGGACGCTTTGGATTTTCAGAAGGTGTAGCTGGACATATTACAGCCAGAGATCCTGAATTTCCAGAAACGTTTTGGGTTAACCCATTCGGCGTTTCATTTAACAGAATGAAGGTGTCTGATCTTATTCGGGTCGACGAAGAGGGCAAAATAGTGGAAGGAAAACATAAGAACCTAAACCAGGCTGCATTTGCTATACATTCGAGGATTCATCATGCACGACCTGATGTTATAGCCGCCGCTCATGCCCACTCTATTTATGGAAAAAGTTGGTCCGCAATGGGCAAATTATTAGACCCGATTACGCAAGATTCATGCGCATTTTATGATGATCATGCGATTTATGATGACTATACCGGGGTAGTCCTGGATGCTTCAGAAGGGGATCGGATAGCACAGGCTTTGGGTGATCGAAAGGCAGCTATTCTTAAGAATCATGGCAACCTCACCGTAGGTTTATCTGTCGAAGAAGCAGTATGGTGGTTTATTTCGATGGAACGATGTTGTCAGGCTCAGATTCTCGTAGAATCTATGCAAAGATCTCCTCAGTTAATAAACCCAGAAGTGGCTTTGTCTACCCGTAATAATGAAGTAGGGTTCCCTTTTGCTGGCTGGTTTAGTTTTCAACCTATGTGGCAGGACATTCTGGCTCAATATCCTGATTTGACGGATTAGTAAGAGCATTGTTTACTGGCAGATAAATTTTTGACATGTTACTTTTAGACTAATGGATATAGACCTATATAGATGAGACGAAGCCCACTTTGCAGTAGATTTTAATACATCATCTGATTATACAAATTGGGTTAGCCTGTCGTTTCTACTGTATCAAATGATACATGATAGACCTTTCTATATTCCAAAAAATGTTGTATTTTCTGTCTGAATTTGCCGCATTGACGTGTTGGTAAGAAAATAATAGTCAATTTATGAGTACAAACCTATGAGTGGGTTGCTTATTAAGACGAGTTTTATTTCAATCTAATAAATAATAAAATCATGACTGCTCATTTACAATTTAGACTTTTGATAGTAACAATATTACTGTTTTCAACTTTTCAACTAATAGGCCAATCAGAAGAGCCAACAGGATTACTTGGAGACAACTTTAGTCTTGAAACGGCCCTTGAAGAATTTAAGAAAGCGAAATCACTTGAGGCTTTCGAAAAAGCGATTAACGATGAAAAGAATCACGTTCACAACCTGGATTTAAATGGTGACAATGACATCGATTATATACGGGTGAATGATCACACCGAAGATGGCGTACATGCGATTGTATTATCCGCTATGGTCTCAAAAGATGATGCCCAGGACATTGCCGTAATAGAGATAGAAAAAGATGGTGAAAATAGTGCCAAGCTTCAAATAGTCGGTGACACTGACTTATATGGAGAAGATATGATAGTTGAGCCATTTGACATGGAAGGAGAAAGTGATGGACGAGGTCCGGATGGAACATATGAATTTTCAAGAATTGTTATAAATGTATGGGGCTGGCCATCGGTTAGATATATTTATGGTCCTTCTTATGTAGTCTACCATTCTCCATGGTCATGGTCATATTATCCAACTTATTGGAGACCCTGGAGACCTTTAGGCTGGTCAGTTTGGCGTCCATACAGGGCAAGACATGTTCGTCATTATCATGTATCACCCGTACGAAGAGTTACACATGCACATAGAGTTTACACCCCTCATCGATCAGTATCGCGCACAGTGACCGTTAAGCATAAGACCTCCATCACAAAAGCCAGAACACATAAGGTAAGTAGCAAGAGATCTACAACAAAAGTAGCCGGAGTTAAGACCAAAAATGGGAAAGCTGTTGCGGCTAAAAAAACAACAACAACTAAAAACAGTAATGGCGTGAGGAAATCAACCTCTAAGACTAAAGTGAAAGCTACTAATGGTAAAAAGACTGTGAAAGCCAGCAAGACTACTAAAAAGAAAGCGGGCAAGAAAGGTGGGAAAAAAGGCGGGAAGAAAGGTGTGAAAAAAAGCAAAAAAGTTAAAAAGAAAAAAGGATAATTCCACAACTTTTTTTGAAGAAAAAGATTGATAAGAACGCTGAGTTATACTTAACTCGGCGTTTTTTTATGTAACCTGAATTTCTACTTTCAAAAGCTCAAAGTAGATTCGAATATGCCAACCCGTGCGAGTATAATTTAGCGACAATAAATAAAAGTATAAATTGTTTAGAATGAGGGGAAGAGCACAAAGACAGCTATAAGTTCAAATTAGCGTATTTTAAAAAACATTTTTAATTCGCAAGAAAAATTGAAATGACAGATAAAATTAAAATAGATATTGTTTCCGATGTGGTATGCCCTTGGTGCACCATCGGTTATAAACGCTTGGAAAAAGCTATCTCAGAATTGGGTATTCAAGACAAAGTAGAAATTGAGTGGCAACCTTTTGAATTAAACCCCAATATGCCTGCTGAAGGACAAAATGTACGAGAGCATATTACAGAAAAATATGGAGCTACTTTAGAACAGCAAAAAAAATCACAACAACATATGACAGAAGTAGGAGCTGAACTTGATTTTACATTCGATTATTATGATGAAATGCGCATGGCTAATACGTTTGAAGCACATATTTTATTAGAGTATGCCAAAGCATTTGGAAAGCAAACTGAATTAAAGATGCGATTAACTAAAGCATTCTTTAGTGATAGAAAAGATGTTTCTAAAAGAGATGTTCTAAAGCAGGCATTGATAGACGTTGGTCTAAATACAGAAGAAGCTTTGGCTTTATTAGATAATGATAAAGCACGTAACGATGTAAGAAATAAACAAAATTATTGGAAAAAATTAGGAATTAATTCTGTGCCAACCATAGTATTCAACAGAAAAAGTGCTGTTACGGGTGCACAACCTGTTGATGTGTTTAAACAAGTGTTAAGCGAAGTCATAGATGCATCCTAATTGTATAATTCATATCGACTACTAAATTAATTATAAAGAAAAATTTTATTCAAATTTGGAGTTGATAAATTCAAAAGCAAAATTGCTTCATATGAAAATGAATTACCATTTAAAAGGCTCCATCAATTAAACTTAAAATAACCTTCGAAAGAAATCTTTGGGATAATAGCAAATATGACCTTTGTGCATCATACACGCACACGAATTCCTTACGCATTCACGCAACCCGAAACTGAGTTACATGCTCCAGTTGCCAATAACAGTGGCTATAGAAGTTAGTGTAGAGAGGTTGCCTTTCATTAAATGTAAAATTGAACACGTGTTTAAATTCAGTTAATTTATACGTATATTAGTAGCTTAATATAGGTTATGAATACTAAACTAACATTGACGCTTGAAAAGGAGGTCATTGAAACTGCTAAAGTTTTCGCTAAAGAAAAAGGGCAAAGTTTATCTGAATTAGTAGAAAATTACTTTAAATTACTTACTAGAAATTCAGCCAAATCTAAGCAAAATCAGTTATCGCCTAAAGTAAAGGCTCTTAAAGGAATACTTAAGGTTCAACCAGATTTTGACTACAAAGAAGTACTCAAAGAAGAAATAATCAAAAAACATGGTATCTAAATTATTTGTTGATACAGATGTCATAATTGATCATTTAACTGATAGATCTCCATTTGCCAATCAGTCATCAATTATATTTGAGATGCACGAACAAAATAAAATCAAAATCCATATCTCGTCGATGAGTGTAAATAACGTTCATTATATTTCTCGCAAAATTATAGGAGACAAAGCGTCAAAAAATCTTATCGAAAAATTAATAGATAACCTGGAAATCGTAGGTACTACCAAGAAAGAAATCAAACAAGCCTTTAGATCTGGGATTTCCGATTTTGAAGATTCTATTCAACATGCTACCGCAATGTCTGTAGCGGGAATTGAAGCCATCATTACACGAAATATTAAAGACTATCGAAAGTCAAAAATAGCAGTATTTAGTCCAGAAATATATTTAAAAACTCAATTGAAAGAAGAATGAAGTAGAGACATCATTATGTATGATGATCATTGCCAGTAAGTACGGCTGCGGCGCTCCTATGAGCATATTGCACGACAGTTAAAACAACTAACTGAAATGAAATATATATCGGACTTTTAATATTGATTATAGTAACGTTTTCCGCTTGTAATAACAAAGCTGACAAATCAACTAAACAAGAAAATCAGGAAGAGCATATGAGAATTTCAAAAATCGAAAGACAGTTGGACGTTCGACCAGAGAAAGTTTTTGGAGCATTTACGAATCCGGATGAAATAATAGTTTGGTCCAACGTATTTAATGCCGTTAACATAAATTAGAAAACAATCAATCCAGCTGAAACCCATATCGTTCCCAAAATATCTTCTCCCATTAGACTACAGGAATATGGTGTCGGTATTTTCATGTCAGCCTTGACGAAATCAGCACTAAAAAAAGCACTAAAGAAAAAGTTCATTACGGTTAATGATGTGATCGCGACTTCGGCTACTTTTATAAATGGAGGTGAGTACATAAAATTATCCATTCCAAAAGAAGTCAGACTAAGGAAAAAACTGATCTTTCGACTTAATGTTTTGTTTGAAGATGATCACTTAGCAGTGATTCATAAGCCTGCAGGTATATTGGTCAGCGGCAATAGCTTTAAAACCATTGCTAATGCCTTGGCTCAAAATATTCAACAAAGTAATCTTCCTGATGTTACAAAACCACAGCCTGTTCATAGATTAGATTATGCAACCACAGGTATTTTATTGGTTGGAAAAACGAGTAGTAGTATTCGTGCTTTAAATAGCATGTTTGAAGACAAAAAAATAAAGAAAACATATTATGCAGTTGCTATAGGTGAAATGAACGACCGAGGAAAGATCAAGTCAGAAATTGACGGAAAGAAGGCACAGACCAAGTTTAAATTTTGTGCCTCTGTTCCCTCGAAAAAATTCATCAAACTCAACTTGGTAAAATTAGAACCTCATACTGGCAGAAGGCATCAATTGCGTATACACCTTTCCAGTATCGGTAATCCAATACTGGGAGATAAAAAATATGGAATAGAAAGATTAATTTTAAGTGGCAAAGGACTGTATTTGCATGCTTACTCATTAAAATTTATACACCCATTTACACATAAAAAAGTCTATATTAAAGATGAAGTGCCTCGAAGATTTAAGAAAATATTTAATTCTAAATTAGAAAATGGTATTTTTAATAATGAGTTCTGATGGAAAAGCTAGTACCTGATCCTTCAGCATATTCTGGGACGTTGCCACTAATACATCGAACACTCAATTAACAAAACGATATTTATAAATTGTTTATAATTAATCACTTATGGATTTAGGACTAAAAGGAAAAAACGCAATAATTACTGGAGCGAGTAAAGGAATAGGAAGGAGTATAGCCTTAACTCTTGCAGCAGAAGGTGTAAATGTTGCTATTTGTGCTCGTGGGGAAGAAGCACTTCGAGCAACTGAAAAGGAGCTTATTAAAAAAGGTGTAAAAGTTTATGCCCAATCTTGTGATATCGGCGATTCTGAGAAATTAGATTCTTTTCTTGACGCTGTGAAGAGCAAGTTTGACACGGTTGATATTTTAGTCAATAATGCCTCCGCATTAAGTCTCGGTGATGAATATAATGACTGGGAAGCATCAATCAATATTGATATATTGGGCAGCGTACGAGCAACAAGGAAGGTGATCCCCTGGATGATTGAATCTGGTCATGGAAATATTTTATTTATTTCATCCGTATCCGGACTTGAATCGGGTTCTCCTCCTGCATATGCTGCATCGAAGGCAGCTCTTATTAGTTATTCTAAAACTTTGGCTGTACAACTTGCCCCGAAACACATCCGGGTCAACACGATTGCACCTGGGTCGATTGAATTCAGTGGTGGACTTTGGGAAATGGCCAAAAACCATGACCGACCTTTTTATGAGATGGTACTCGGTACAATTCCATCAGGAAGAATGGGAACACCTGATGAAATAGGTAAGGTAGCTGCCTTTTTGGTTTCGCCATGTGCTAGTTGGGTTACTGGAACATGCTTATCAGTTGACGGAGGGCAACATAAATCAAATTTTTAACAATCAATCAATCCGATTAATCACTAAAATTGAAATATTCAGTTCTGAGCAACTATCAATTATTCACTATAGTAATTCAAGTTTTATACATTCTGATTTTGAGAAAACTTCTTTAATTAAAATTTGGTATCTGCTTATTATTTTTTGATTTATCAACACATTGGTGGATGTCAAATAGCGAGATGCTCAATTACAGCTTGACTTTTGCGATTATTACTTCACCTGACAGATAATTCTAATTTTTTAGATGATAGCACGAAAGGAGAATTTTAAATAATTGACAAATATGGATGACAAAGAAAATATCCTGTGATTTAGACCAAAAGTGCTAATGGCTTTAAGGGCAATTATTAATACGCGGCGAATAAAAACGAAAAACTAACTTTGCGTAACTTTCAATTAGGCGTTTTCTCTGCGCCTGCATCGATTCTCAGAATTCTATAATGATGAGAAAACTAATCGAATTTGGTTGAAATTATTGTTATCAGGTAGTTATAAAAACATAAAGTTACAATTGATAAAAGAAATAACTAGAGTATGGAAAAAGATACTTTTAAATTAAGACCAACAGATGAATTTATAGTATTAATAAAGTTGTTGAAATTAAAACAACTAGCTCAAAGCGGAGGTCATGCAAATATGATGGTCGAAGACGGCCAAGTAAATGTAAATGGAGAACGAGAATTCAGAAAAAGAAAAAAATTAAGACCAGGAGATATTGTTGAACTTGAAGGTATGTCAATATCGATAATCAAATAAGAGCAAACTTCGGCTGCGCTAAGTCAACTTTTGATTCTGCTTTGTAAATATTGAATCTGCTCAGTCAGCAATGATCCTGCTTAATCAGTTTTGGGTCAGTTCTCAGTGAGCTCTGTGGGCTGAGCGAGTCGAAGCCTATATTCTCCGAATGGCTATCATTCTGGCACTCGGCGATGATTTTTTTCCTGTTAAAAACTCTTGGGTCGATCGATCTGTATCAAGTTATTTTCAACTTAATTTAGCAATTTGGTAGGATATTCATTCGTTTACAGGGTTTCAATATCACTTCTTGATAGATGACGGAGGTGCCGACACCATAATATTTACAAACCGAATTAAATTAAAATAAAATGAAATATTCAATCTTTCTAATTGCCTTTTTTCTACTTGCACTTTCGAATTCGGTTTCATCTCAATCGAGCGCATTAAATGTTGATCAGAAGAAAATCGAACAAACCATTCAAAATTATTTTGATGGTTGGTTGACAGGAGACACGACACTTATTGGTTCAGCGATGCATGCGTCTTGCCATTTGAAATATTTCCCCAGAGGTGAATTCGCCAACCGTACCCGCGCAGAGTACCTCAGTTTTTTCAAACCACGACCCAGGTTAAAAGATGCCGAGGGAAGAATAATAAGTATAGATATTACGCTAAATGCTGCGGCTGCGAAAGTAGAATTAGAAATTCCCGGAAGACTATATACCGATTATTTTAATCTTCTAAGGATAAAAGATAGATGGTATATCATGGATAAGATCTCGACGAATATTGCTACAGAATAAATGTGAGCATCTGACCGTGTTTATTGGGTTTAACATGTTTAATACATTTAGCGCGTTTGAGATGTTTGACACGTTGGAGATGTTTTTTATGTTTAATTCGTTTAGGAAGTTCAGTTGGATCTTAGACTAATTGGTAACTTATTATGAGGGCAAGTTATATTAATACCTTCGCTGAGTAAGCTATGATTCGGTTGCTAACATCAGCTGAGCTCAGTCAGCTTTGATACTGTTCTTATATTCGGTATACTTCGTAGAATACTAGGACACAGGATCTGCAAAAAATGATACATTGCCCTTTTATTAATCAGTGCAGAAATGAATCCTCATAAATTATATGGCATTACGGCTTCCGACTTTCAACATCCCAAGGAAGAAAGCTCCATGAGGACATTAAAAAATA
>JAJCYJ010000191.1 GCA_029262975.1 Saprospiraceae bacterium | reverse complement strand
GGATTAGAGACCTTAACTGCAATGGATACAGTTGGTCAGACAATTACTTACCGTGATGAAGATGGAATTACATTTACAGCTAACATTACCGAATTGGAGACATTAACTGTAATGGATACAGTGGGTCAGACAATCACGTACCGTGATGAAGACGGCATCACTTTTACTGTTAATATTTCAGACTTAGAGACAACTACTAATATTACTAACCTCATTGGTGGCAACAGGATTGGAACTTTTACAAATGAAGATGCAATCTCAGTAGATATAGATGAGACGATCACCAATATGACAAACACATTAATTGGAAATAGAATTGCCACATATTCGAAAGAAGATGCTTCTACAGTTGATATTAATGAAACAGTTACAAGTCTTGATACAGTAGGTCAGACTTTAGTTTATACAGATGAAGCTGGGACTTCATTTATTGCTGACGTCAAAGGATTAGAGACCTTAACTGTAATGGATACAGTGGGTCAAACTTTAACTTACAAAGATGAAGACGGCACAACATTTACGGCTAGTATATCTGCTCTTGAAACGACAACGACGATCCAGGACACAATTGCAAGCGGTAACAAGATAGCTTCTTATTTGAACGAAGATGGAACATCTTATAATATCAAGGAAACAGTAAGTGTACTAGATACAAGCGGGACGGATCTAACGTATGTCGATGAAGCTGGAAGCACGACAACGATCGATCTTTATTCGGCAAATCGAATAGCTGAAATATACGACGTGGCTGGAGGCCAGACCTTAACGACAACATTTGCTAATATCACTTTTGCCACGGCTGGTATAGTTGATCCAGGATTTACATCCTCAACCAATTCTATTACGATAAATACTGGCGGACGATACAGGATTACATATAGAGTAACCACAGCCGTAACAAATAATACAAGAACGGGGGCGGAATTTAATGTCACCAAAAATGGAACAGCTTTAGCGGGAGGTTATGCTGCTACATATCAAAGAAATAAAGACGTCGATAGAAATACCATAGCTGTGACAAAGATTGTTGACTTGGTCGCCACGGATGTTATTCGTGTACAAGGAAGACGATATAGTAGCTATGGTAATTTAAGTACTGTGGCCAATGGGTCCGCACTATTAATTGAAAGATTAAAGTAGACCCAAATGATGACTTTACCCCAATTAAGATTTGCACCAATGAAAACAATTCTTACAATCATATTTTCGCTGACAGCAGTTGTTCTTTTTGGACAACGTAAATATACTTCAGCTCAAATAGTTACGATCGATGGCACTAGTGATGCGAGTGGA
Organism: Saprospiraceae bacterium; assembly: GCA_029262975.1. GTDB lineage: Bacteria > Bacteroidota > Bacteroidia > Chitinophagales > Saprospiraceae > JAJRXG01. Next base: position 18,255 of record JAJCYJ010000191.1, on the reverse strand, counting down.
GGAGATCTTTATCACGACACTACCTCAAATGTGTTGTATATAGGACTAATGACAGGCAAATTAGTTGCTATTCAGAATACAGATAACCAGGACTTAACATTAACTGGGACAACTTTGAATCTAACTGGTGATCCGACAGGTGTAGACATAAGTTCTATTGATATAAACGTTTACGAAGATGATGGTACACTGACGGGAAATCGAACAATGACTCAAGCTAATAATTTAATGAATTTTTCAGGTGTGACTGGAACTTCTCAAGGTTTATTTAGTACTTCATATCTCGGGCAGATTCTGCACTATCAGGATGGAGCGAATCAATCTGCTATTACAAATATTTCAACAGGAATCAATTTCACTTTATCAGGGAATAAAGATTTTTCATTAAATAATGATCCCGGCACTTTAGGGCAAGTAATTACTTCTTCGGGCAATAATCAGGCTCCCGCCTGGAGTTCACTTGACCTTAGTAGATCCGGCAATATATTAAGTTTTACCAATGATCCAACTACAGTCGATTTAAGTTCATATTTGGACAATACTGACAATCAAGATTTAAGTTTAACTGGTAACACTCTAAGCTTGACAAATGATGGTACTACAGTCGATTTGAGCGCATATCTGGATAATAGTGACAATCAAGATCTAAGTTTAACCGGCAATACTTTAAGCTTAACGAATGATGGTACGACTGTTGATTTAAGCAGTTACCTGGACAATACCGATAATCAGACGCTTAGCTATACTAACTCTAACCCGGATGACAATATCAATACGCTACAAATCCAGGGAAGTGCTGTATTTAATATAGATGACAATCACCTGGGAACGAATAATCAAACACTAACAGGAGCTAGAGTTGTTACGATGAGTGGAAGTAGTTTGACATTTGATGGGACCCAGGATGTAATTATTGAAGCTGACGGTGACGTAGGAATTGGGACGATTACACCTGGTGCAAAATTAGATGTCGATAATGGATCTGTTCGGTTTTCAGATTATGGTATTGGAACATATCTTGAAAGTCTTCCAGCAGTAAATGACGCTGTCCATCACTTAGCGGTAGCTGCGAATGGAGATATTGTTGAGACAAATACTGTTAAAGCTTCTAAAATATTTTACCCGCCTGCGATTGTAATTGATGTCAGTACGGTTTCAACAGGGGAGAGTATTGATTTATATCAGGAATATGTCAACAGATTTGGATCTCCGACATTGAGTAGTCCATCAGCTCCAGGAGCTATACCAACTTACTTACGAAGTGAATTGTTCTACTATGTAACAGATCTTGATACAAATGTATTTTCTAATTATACGTTGGATGACAATGGTAATTTTAACTATGACGTAGCAAGTGTACCTTCTGGGAATTGCACATTTATAAATGTAGTTTTTGTAGTCAAATAACGAATAGCTAAGACACGGCATAAATTCTAAATGAAAGTTAGTAAATTACATATAATACTTCTTACTTGTGTTTCTGTTTTTCTAAAATTAGAATTATGGTCTCAATCAACATCATTCGGTAATTCGTTTATTCATAATGATGGTGAATGTGTAATATTTGGCATGCATGATTTTGGCAAAGGAAGTGATGGCATACATCCTGGTATAGTTGGTACACAAAGAGACAAAAATGGATCTGAATATGGTATACTCGGATTTTCGGATGTGTGCCCTGGTTGGAAGGGTATTGGCGATGATAGTTATGTAGATGGGTATGTTAAGAAATATGGTAATCAACCCTTCGTATTTCCAATTGGAGACAATGGCAAATACAGACCCATTGGAATCACAGGAGGTGACGGAACTATTGCTGCATACTATAAAGCGGACCCCGCTCTGGCAGTAACTTCAGACTTATATGGTGGAAACTATAATGTTCTTCCATTGGGAGGCCCCTTTCCGCAAAGTTCTAAAAATGAAGTTATTGTAAGCGTGAGTGATTTAGAATATTGGGACATTGATGGCTCAAATCCCACCAAAATAACCCTCACGTGGGATATATTTAGTGAAATAGAAAGAATCTCATTAGATGATCTAACAAAACTTTCCATTTTAGGATGGGATGGTAATGAATGGCAGATAATCCCGTCTAAACATGATTTACTTTATCTGAATAAGACTAGGAGCACGCTCTTATTCAACGGTGGAATTACTAATAAAATACAAGGCTCAATTACCAGTATAGTTGAAATTATTCCTGATCAATACAGTGCTTATACATTTGGCTCTGTTGCTTCAGGTACAATAGGTGATTTTGTTTGGGAGGATTTAGATAGAGATGGAATTCAAGAAATCGGAGAGCCGGGTATTGAAGGTGTTCAAGTAGATTTATATCTCAACCACAATGACAGTTTGATAATGACAACCCAATCTGACGCTAATGGTAAATATTCTTTTATTGGGGTGCCAGCAGGCATTTATTATTTGAAATTTATTGCAGATAATTCTTATGCATCTACTTTACCTAATCAAGGTATAGCCGCACTAAATAGCGACCTCTCATTTAACAATAATACTCCGCCTTTTGAACTTGAAATCGACGAAAGTGAATTTGGAATAGATGCTGGGTTCTTCAAAAGTGGTTCAATAGGCAATTTCGTATGGTTAGATAGTAATAATAATGGCATTCAGGAGGAGTCGGAAATTGGTATGGACGAAGTACGTGTAGAATTATTAAGTAAAGACGGAATACTTAAGGCAGCGACAGTGACAAATGCCTCAGGAGCTTATACTTTCACCAATCTTCCTCCGGGGCAATATATGATAAAAGTAGTGCCACCTTCTGGCTATACGATTGGTCCTTATAAAGCAGACTTGGATAACAACATTGATAGTGACGTAAATCCTATCAATGGAAGATCTGAATTGTTATTCTTATTTAGCGGACAAGAAATCAACGACATTGATGCGGCCCTTTCTACAGAATGTCAGTATATAGCAGATATAATTATCACTTCACCAGACTGCGGTGCTGCAGATGGAATGATGGAGACTGCCATTACTGGTAGTTCGGGACCATATACATATGTATGGAGTACAGGCGATACATCGTCGACATTGACGAACATAGATACTGGTGATTATACATTGATCATAGCTGATAGATTCAATTGTTTGAGAACTTTTGCTATGCAAGTTGAATATAACGAAGGGTGTGAAATGATCTGTGCGGAAATCAACACACATGTTTTCCTTGAAGGAGCATATGAATATGACGATGAAAAAATGCATAATACCCTCAATAGATTAGGTTATCTACCCGGTCAAATACCTACAACTTTTCTAGGTAAATATACTGAGGCTGGACAGCCCTATGACGAAACACCATGGTATATGAATGGTATAGAGGGAATGACATTTGAATCTAATTCGGTCCTTGAAAATAATCTCTATTATACGAATGATGCAATAGATTGGGTATTGGTAAGCCTGAGAAGTACAGAAGATGCTGCATATGAAGCATGTACCAGGGCAGGAATTTTACACGAAGACGGACATGTTAGTTTTGATGCGGATGATTGCTGTCTCTTGGATCCGCAAAAGAAATATTTTATAACAATTGAGCATCGCAACCATCTCGTCGTGATGTCGCCAACACCACAGGCTGTAGTTGATGGAATTATTTCTTTTGATTTCAGATCTAGTGAATCCTATATAAAATTGTTTGGTGCTGGTCAAAAAGAAATAGCCCCTGGTGTCTTTGCGATGTATGCTGGAAACGGGGATCAATATAACTCTGCTGAATCGTCGGTTGATATTAACGTAGGTGATATAAGTGAATGGTTAAAGGAAAACGGTCAGCATAGTAGTTATTACAGACAAGATTTTGATCTTAACGGTGATTCTAACGTGCAAGACAAAGGAATTTATTTGAAAAATATTGGAATTTTCACTGATGTACCAAAAGGCGACTAGTTTGCCTAAAAGAAGTTAAGTTGTTATGCTGAAGAGGGGATGTAATGAAAATTACACCCCTTTTTCTATTCTATATACCTCTTACAAAATTGATCTGGAGTACCTTCGTTATGATGATTGAAGTGATGTGGCTCTTGAAAAGATTTATTTTTACCAAAACATGTTTCCTTTACACGATAGCGATATTCAGTGTGTTAAGCTCATTGAGCGCTCAGCGTCCAACTAATTTTGATTCGACACGAGGTGTGCCTTCAGGTCAGCAAAATGCACAGAATCAGGCCGATACGGTTCAAAGACCGGCATTGGACTTCAACACATTCATCCTGACTGAAAATATCAGGGCATCGATACGTAACCTTGATACAAGTTTGAATTCTGTTCATCTTATAGAACCATTGTACCGTACTTCATTTTTGCCGGCCAACCTTGGATCAGAGAATTCTGCGTCCTTGCCATTTGTTAAACGTCTTGATATTCAAGGTAACCATTTGGGCGCTTCTCTTTACGACCAGGTCTTAGATATTACTTCTGAACCTGGCGTTGTCCTGGTTAACAGATCTTTTTGGATGCTACATTATGGGCAGGGTATAGGATTGACTCAGAGCTCATCTTTAGGTTCATCTCATTTAGAAACTAAATTTTACAGAACATTCGCGAGGAACATCTACTTGAATTTTAGTTATAAGAAATATAGCGATGATGGCATCCGCTCCCAATCGAATGAATTTAATAGATTGGACATGAAGCTACTTCAAAAGAGCAAACATGGGAAAAGAATTTCTTTCATACATTATGACAGACCATCCATATCTGAAGAAATGGATGCAGATGGTTCTGCCAGCACTGCCAATTCTATAAGTTTAACCAGAAGCAATCAATCCTTAACATTTGGAAACAGTATCATATCCGTTGATACGGCTACAAATCAAACAAAATTTACCTGGGATTCGTCTTTGAAATTTTATAAAAGTCAATATGGTGCCAATAGTCTTTCTATTAACGATGAGGACAAAGCCCTGTTAGGATTAAAAATACCTGGCGATACGCTAACTTACAATAACGGCTTAAATGGAATTTCTTTTCTGAATAAACTTGAAATTCCAAAATTTGGAGGAATGGTATCTGCCTCATCGGAAATTGGATTCCTGAACTTCAAGTCAGGGAATGTTACGGATGAAAATTTGACTGAAGTTTTATTGAATCTGAAGTATGACAGAGAGATAAATGAAAGATGGAATTATTACTTGAAATCAAAATTTGGATTTCTTGATGCAAATGGAGTAGCTGAACTTTCCGGGTATATGAATCATGCTTATAGTGAGCAATTAAAATTATCGATGGGGTTGTCTATCAAAAGTCAGATTCCCTCTCTTATGACTCAGCAAATAGTGGTGAATAACACCTCCTTTCAAGAAAATACCTGGGCATGGATAAAAGGGGCAGATTTAAATTTCACTACTCAATATATACCAAGCCAAAGTAAATTAGAGCTCTCTTTTGGAAGTTATAACAATATGATTGTAATGGGAGCTAACGGACTTTATAGACAATTAAACGAGTCCAATAAATTACTTTCGATAACATTAAATCAGCAATTTAATTTAGGACCCATTTATTCTAATCACTCATTAATGTTTCAATCTCTTACCTCTGATTCTTTTAAACCAGTTCCCTTGCAATATGCAGGTAATGTGTATTTCAAATTGCCTTTGTTTAAGAAAAAAATGAAAACGCACGTAGGTGCAGATGTATATTTTATTCCCTCTTATAATGTACCACAGATTTATCCTGTTGCAGGCGATTTTTTCAATCCTCTATCTTCTTCTACAAGTGGTAGTATATTGATTGTTAATCCTTATCTTAATGCGAAAGTCGATCGATTATTTATATTTGTTAAAGGTCTTAATGTAGCAAGAAGTATCTATGATGTACAATCCTCTTTAGTATCAGGATTTCCAATTTATAATTACCGTATAAGATTTGGTATTAGATGGACATTGTTGGACTAAACTTTATTTGTTCAGTGCAGCTGCATTTATGCCCATATTTGAGAAGCCTCCGTCATGAAATAAATTTTGCATCGTAACCATCCGGGTGAGATCACTGAATAAACTGATACAATAATCTGCACAGGATGATGCATCTGCATTTCCCAATGGAGACATTTTATTTGCAAAGTCAAAAAATGAATCAAAACCTTTTACGCCACTTCCTGCTGTTGTCATTGTCGGGGATTGAGAAATAGTATTTACACGAACATTATTTTTTATTCCAAAGTGATAACCAAAACTTCTGGCAAATGACTCTAGAAGTGCTTTTGATTCGGCCATTTCATTATAGTCTGGGAAAGTTCTTTGAGCAGCCATATAAGTGAGCGCAATGATAGACCCCCAGTCATTCATAACGTCCTTTTTATATGCTACTTGCATCACTTTATGAAATGACATCGCAGAGATATCAAATGTTTTCTTCATCCATTCATGATTGATATCAGTATAAGGTCGACCTTTTCTCACATTGAGGGACATACCTATAGAATGCAGGATAAAATCAATTTTACCCCCAAGATGCTCCACGGATTTATCAAATAGATTCTCAAGATCTTCTATAGATGTGGCATCAGCGGGAATCACAATTGTGTTGAGTTTTTCAGCCAATTCATTGATCTTTCCAAATCGCAATGCAACTGGTGCATTTGTCAATGTAATAGAAGCTCCATGAGCATGACATTTTTCGGCTACTGCCCATGCGATTGACTGTTCGTCGAGTGCACCAAATACGATTCCGCGTTTTCCTTCTAATAATTTTGACATGTTTTATGGATTAAATGTTCTTAAATGATAGTTATTTTAATGTCTCACTTTTCATTTGTGGAAAAAATAATACGTCCTGGATACTCTGAGAATTGGTCATGACCATAGCCAACCTGTCCATTCCGATGCCTACACCTGCGGTTGGTGGCATACCATATTCGATAGCCCTTAAAAAGTCTTCATCAAGCATCATCGCCTCGTCATCACCTCTTTTCCCTAATTCTAACTGAGCTTCAAATCTTTCTCTTTGATCAATAGGATCATTCAATTCGGAAAATGCATTACTTATTTCTTTACCGTTACAAATAGCTTCAAATCGCTCTACAAGTCCGTCTTTAGTACGATGTTTCTTAGCAAGTGGTGACATCTCTATAGGGTAGTCCGTAATAAAGGTTGGTTGAATCAAATGTGCTTCACACTTTTCACCGAATATTTCATCAATAATCTTGCCTCGCCCCATTGTTGGATCAAGTCCTACGTTCATATCACGCGCTGCCAACCTCATATCTGCTTCACCCATTTCTGAAATGTCTACTCCGGTAAACTCTTCAATCGCTCCATACATTGTGTACCGTTTCCAGGGGCGTTTAAAATCAATATTATTAGAACCTACTTTGACTACTGTCGAACCCGTAACATCAATTGCTACTTTTTCGATCATTTCTTCCACGAGATTCATCATCCATTCATAATCTTTATAGGCTACATATAATTCAATCTGAGTGAATTCCGGATTATGAAATCGACTCATTCCTTCATTTCTGAAGTCCTTGGAAAACTCATAGACCCCGTCAAACCCTCCTACAATTAAACGTTTCAAGTAAAGTTCATTGGCAATTCGAAGAAATAGAGTTGTGTCTAATGTATTGTGATGTGTTTTAAAGGGGCGTGCCGCAGCTCCTCCATACAATGGCTGCAAGATGGGTGTCTCCACCTCCAGATATCCCTTCTCGTTGAGAAATTGTCTGATGCTATCATACATTTTTGTGCGTTTTATAAAAACCTCACGCACTTTTGGATTAACCACCAAATCTGCATACCTCTGGCGATACCTGAATTCTGGATCTGTAACCGCATCATGAACTTTGCCTTCTGCATCGGTTTTAACTATGGGTAAGGGCTTTAATGATTTGCTTAGAAGCGTCAGTGATGTTACATGAACAGTAGTATGTCCAGTCTGGGTCGTAAATACAAATCCACTTACTCCTATAAAATCACCGATATCCAGTAATTTCTTAAATATGGTATTGTACAATGTTTTATCCTCTCCAGGACAAATCTCATCCCTGTTTATATATAATTGGATACGACCAGTACTATCTTGCAATTCTGCAAATGAGGCCTTGCCCATGATACGCTTCATCATCAAACGACCTGCAAGAATGACATCTCTGAATTCATCTTTCTTTTCTTCACTATACAGTGCGTCTATTTCTGATGCTTTGGTATTTACCTTAAATTCCTCGTTGGGGTAAGGATTAATACCAGTCTCCCTGATTTTCTTTAAATTTTCTCGTCTTATTAATTCTTGTTCGCTAAGTGTCATAATCTAATATGTAATGAGCGGCAAAATTAGCAGATTTATCCTAACTCTCTATAAGACATTCTTTTGTAGGCTATTTATCCTTTAAGCCTACCTTTTGTCACCTATCTTACATTACTTACCGGGCACCATAAGGGGGGAGATATAAGGAATCTTGTCTATATGAGTATAGCATGACTCCAATAACAATGAAACAATTAATACTATTAATTGCTGTAATAGCTATGTCCATACCCCGGATGATAGCTCAATCAGTACCAATCGACCAAGTTGACTGGTCTTCCCAAAGCCCTGGGGCGACAAATGGTCAATCAGATAACGGCGAGTTTTGGGTTGCCTCTGGATTCGATCAGGATGGATCGGGGACTTTTGGCGTAAGCAATGGTTCTTTTGTGTTTGAAGATACAGAAGGATCATCTCAATGCCCTTGTATTGCCGCAGACCCAAACCCTTCTTGTGGGAACAACGATAACGTACTTTTCGTAGGCCCATTTTTTATTACCGGACATTGTGAGGCCACTGTCTCCTTCGATATCACGTTAAGAGGAAGCCTCAATTGTGGTTCCCTGAATTTGCAGGATGTCGGTGATTTGGTCATGGATGGAGGATGTCCTTCAGACAATGGTGCCGAATGGTCTGGTACCGATGCGCTTGAAGTTAAGTTTACAGACGCTATTTCAGGAGAAGAACGTATAACTAAAATATGCGGATCAATTTCTGAATCCGGAACTTTATCATTTAGTGAAGTTTTCGATATTGGTGAAGAAGGGACTGCACTCGCTGTATCTTTCTCAGGGGGGACCCAATCTGCAGGGGCTTCTTATGATATAGGAAATATTTCGATTGTTGGAATTCCACGGTTGAACAATACCCTGAATACTCAGATTATTACCTCAAATGAAAATAATGTTGTCTGTGAAGGAATCGAAACAATTATAGTTCAGACGGCAGCCGATCCAACTTCACAATTTACCTGGGCATTTCCGGATGGTAGTACCATTTCAGGTAATCTGTCTAATGGAAGAGACAAACTTACGCTCGAATCGATAGTGCCAGCAATGAGTGGTACCTATAGAGTCACCGTGGTAGATGATAACCTTTGTGAATTATATGATGATATAGATATTACGATTTTATCGAAGACAGATCCACTGTGTTTAGCTAGAGTCTCGTTTTCAAACCTATTTTCAATTCAATGTTCTGATGCAGTGCTTCCGACGGAAGATGATAATGGAATTACAGGATCATGGACTCCAGGAGAAGTATTAGAACCATTTGCAGGACAAACTTTGAACTTTAGATTTACACCTGATGATCCAGGCGTTTCTCCTGAAGAGTTTTTGTTGACAATTGAGGACTTGTCTCAATTTCCCAACTTTGCCACAGAAGCATTAGAGATTCCAATTTTATGTAATGCTGCGGATACGACCTATGATTTTATAGAAATGTTTAATCTGAATTATAATGACTTCAGATTAGTTGTCTCTGGAGATTTGGATTTATTTGATTTTATTCCTACTAATACGATTGGCGTAGTGAATTCATTTGTAGATGAATTTAGAAATATTGATGTTCGCGGAGTTTCTCCAAGGACAGTGGGTTTTCAAATTGATGCAAACGCAGACTGTGGGGCCGATCCCATAACAAAAAGTTTCTTTGTAACGATTATTAGCGATACTGAACCCATTAGAATTGATACCTCGATATGTCCAGGTGACTATGTAGAATTTGGGAACCATAAAATATTTCAGGATACAGTTATCGCAGGGGACAATGCTTGTGATACTATGTTAGTTGCAAAAATTACTAAGTTAAAACCAAAAACGACAATTAGATTTGCGGCTATTTCTGCAGCCTGTGGAGAAGCAATTTATTATTATGATACAATAGTTGGAAGTCGACATATTGGTTTCACCAAATCACCTTTGGTTAATCCTCCTCCGTTTGGCCCGAATTACGATACAATTTTTACAGAAACTTTCTTAGGAACTTATACTTTACCATTTCCAGCTGCAAATGGATGTGATAGTATCCAGAAGGTTAGTTTTTCAATCGGTAGGTCTTCGGTAGAAGTAATAGAATTTGACCTCTGTGCTAACCGAGATACAACCATTTCTGTTGGTAGCAGTATTTATACTTTTAATAAAGACACACCGTACAGACATTTACCTAAATCAGGCTGCGATTTTGTAGAAATTACTGCTAACATATTACCAGCTATTTCAGATACTTTGCCACCTGCATCTTATTGTGCTTCAGACGTAGTTTCTGTAGAAGTCGCTCCGGGATCATTTATGAATTTTGATAAAACTTTCACCTATCCCTATGTTGTAGAACTTGACCATGGCTCTAATGGGTGTCCGGCTACTTATGTAGTTGATTTGACCTTTATTGAACCTACAAGAGGCGAGTATGAACGTAGGATTTGTCCTGGAGAAAGTTTTACAATAGGTAGTGTGACATTTGATCAGGCCACTTCAAATCAGGAAGTTTTGCTAAGTGGTGCAGCATCAACTGGTTGTGACAGTATCGTCAATGTAAATGTAACGGTCGTCGAACCATCCAATATACCTGTTAATGAAATTATTTGTGCTGAAGATGTTTATGTACTTGAGGGAAGTAATTTTGATATTAATAATCCTTCTGGCTCAGTAAGCATTCCTTCTAGTTTAGGATGTGATAGTCTGGTATATAATGTCCAGCTTTCATTCTATACAGTGAATGATACTACCATTGCACCTAAGTTATGTCCAGGGGATGAAATATTCCTGGCTGATTATAACTACACAATAGATGTGGATAACCTAACCGCGGATTTAGTCGGGACTACATCCAATGGATGTGCTCAAAATGTACTTATAAGGGCTTCGATTGATGATCCTGTTGTTACAGAGTTTGATGTCATCATTTGTAATGGAGATGTATATAGTTTTGCAGGAATCGAAAGGACCGCCTCTGGATCTTACGAAGAAATGCTCATAGCATCCTCAGGATGTGATAGTATATCCACACTGAATCTTACAGTCTTAGACCTTATTCCGGTAACGGATGAGGGTACAATAACAGAATGTCAAGGTGTTGCAGTGGAACATTTAGGTAATTCATACGATCAACCAGGAGTCTACCAGGAGACCTTGCAAAGTGATATGGGCTGTGATAGTATTGTCCAGTTTGAAGTGATTTTTAACCCAATTCCAAAAGAAGATATTGGAATACTTGAAATGTGTCAGGATCAGACGCTTTTCTTTTTAGGAAATGAATATAACACTGAGGGTATCTATGAAGACACACTTCAAGGAAGCCGAGGCTGTGATAGTATAATAGTGTTCGAGGTCATCTTCCACGAAATCACTACTACGGATATAGGGACCTTGACCACATGTCCGGATACACCTATTGACTTTTTGGGTCAGACATATGATACCGAAGGAAATTTTTCAAGAACATTGCAATCAAAAAATGACTGTGATAGTATAATTACTTTTTCTGTTTCATTTTTTGAAATACAAAATACCGATATTGGCATTCTAAATACTTGCCCAGATACTCCTTTCGAATTTCAAGGACAAACTTATAATAGTGAAGGAAATCATACTGCTACCATACAGTCTTCAGATGGCTGTGATAGCATTTTATCTTTCGAATTATTATACTATGAGATACCAACTACAGACATAGGAATATTAACGTCATGCCCACGTGTACCAGTGACATACCTGGGGAATGCATATGACATTGAAGGAACATATACGGAGATCTTGCAGTCTGCACAAGGCTGTGATAGTCTTATAACATTTGAAGTGGCTTTTGAACCTCTTGAAGTTGTAGAACAGACAGTCGTTATCTGCCCCGGTGATCAACATTTTGTATTTAACAATGCATATGCCTTGGAAGTAGATACGATCATCACTTTACCAGGTGGTTCTTCTATGGGGTGTGATACATCCGTTCATTTAGAATTATCTTATTATAGCGCACTCGAATCAGATCAAACAATTACGATTTGTGAAGGCGATGTTCTCACTTTCGGCGATAGAACATTTGATGCTGCCGTGGAAAATGAACCTGTTGTATTTATTAGTAAGGAGTTGTGTGATAGTACTGTGAGTTTGACAGTAGAAGTATTGCCATCTTACAATATAGAGCTTGGAGAGATACAAATTTGCGGCAACGCTGGTTACACACTCGGGGATACTACTCTTTTTGCCGATGGGTTACATAACCTTTCCTATATCAGCTCGCTGGGATGTGATAGTATTATAACACTGGAACTCACGCAAGTAGAGGAATTTACAGAAAATATATCTGCAAGGATTTGTGCAGGAGAGTCTTTAGAAATAAATGGTAAGATGTATGATACATCTGGTAGATATTTTGATAGTCTCAGAACAAATCAAGGCTGTGACAGCTTACTTATTATTGATATTGAACTTTTGGAGCCAATTGATACTACCTGGCTTCCTGTATCGAGTATCTGCTTTGGTACAACTTATGATTTCGAAGGAACATTATACGATGTGGCAGGACCGTATATAATTAACAAGACGACAGAAGATGGATGTGACAGCATAGTTGTAATGAATTTAGAGATAATACAAGAAATTTCGTCTGTTGTTCAAAGCATGACTTGTAGTAATGAGCCATATCTATTTGAAGGAGAGACATTTACAACATCAGGTGTTTATCCTTTTGTATATCAGGCTGAAAGCGGATGTGATAGCACGATAATTCTTGAATTAGAAGTCTTACCGAGTTTTGAGTCAGATATGGGTATACGTCAAATTTGTATAGGAAGCTCTCTTGAGATCGGTGGATACATCCTTGACCAGGAAGAAGAATATATCCTGCCATTAGTGACGAAAGATGGCTGTGATTCGTTGATTACAATCACCATTGACATTGTTGAGGAGATACAAGTGGATCTTGGAACAATCATCCTGTGCGAAGGTGACAGCTATAATTTTGCTGGACAGGTAATTAGTCAAAGCGGTGTCTACAGTGATATAGAACAGTCTACGATTGGTTGTGATAGCACAACTATTGTTAATATAGAAGTGACTCCTCCTTTAGTCATTTCAATAAATGAGATAATTGGATCATGCGAAGGTGGGGCGAATGGGTCTTTTGTAATAGAAAGTATCCCAGGAGCCACACCACCTTTTTCTGTTTCAGGTCTGGATGATTTGATGGAAATAACTTCTCTTCCATTTACAGTAAATGGTCTTGCAGAAGGCAATTATTCATTTGATATTATAGACGCAAATGGTTGTATGACTTTCGGAGAAGTTACGATTACCAATGAAAGAGATAATGCATTGGTGATCACAGCGGTCGAAATTGATCCAAGAGGTCAATATGAATTACTGATCGATTATAATGGAGAAATAGAATCTATAGAGTGGGAAAATATTGATGGGCTAACCTGTTATGATTGCCCTAACCCGTCTGTAGATATTGAAGAGACAACTACATTTAGAGTCACTGTTATCGATGTTGATGGATGTATAAGTATGGCAGAAATTACGTTAGAAGTAGACGCTATTGGAAATGTTTACTTCCCTAATATTATCAGCCCCAACAGTGCTTATGGGAATCACAGATTTTATCCTCAGGCAGAAGCTGCAAGTCAGAATGCCAAGTATGACTTGCTCATATTTGACAGATGGGGAAACATGGTCTATGAAATGAAAGATGCTCAAGTAAACAATATTTCTGACGGTTGGAATGGCCGGTATAAAGATAACAGGATTAATGCTGGCATCTTTGTCTATACAGTCAATATTTATAAGGAAAATGGCATCAACCAATCATTTAAAGGAGAACTTACAGTAATCGAATAGAAGACGGTCCATCGCATTCATAAAGAGCGAATAGACACATAATAAGTAAAGACAGCACGGTGATGAACCGTGCTGTCCTTTTTATTGTATGCGCGCGGTGAGCAAGTCGTAATTAAGATTGGCCTATGCTATGACTCAAAAGCAAAGATTTCAATAATTTGCGCAGATGTATTTTTTTAAATAGACATTTGTTTTGACTAATCGGTTAATTAACAGGAATCCTTGAACCAATGCTAAAGGTCGCGTATTCTCCAATCTATAAATATGAATTGCCTGCCGGGCATAGGTTCCCGATGATCAAATATGAATTATTACCAGAGCAACTTATCAGGGAAGGTACAATAGCAGAAAGTCAATTTTTTAAACCAACTTTCCTGAATGATGCGGCTTTGTTGTTAACCCATACACCCGAATATATTCGAAAGCTGTCATTCCTACCATTATCGGCCAAGGAGGAACGTGCGATTGGCTTTCCAGTTCGCCAGGACTTAATTCAAAGAGGAAGATATATTGCAGGTGGGACATTTGAATGTGCGAAATATGCTCTTTCTCATGGTATCGCTATGAATATAGCAGGTGGGACTCATCATGCATTTGCAACTCACGGAGAGGGATTCTGCATTTTAAATGATATCGCCATATCAGCTAACTTATTACTTGATGAAGGTCTTGTTAAAAAAATATTAATAATTGATCTTGATGTTCATCAGGGAAATGGAACTGCCCATATATTTAGAAATAATTATCAAGTGTATACGATAAGTGTGCATGGCGAAAGAAACTATCCTTTGCGGAAACAAGCTTCAGATCTTGATATAGGACTTCCTGATGGTATCGAGGATAAGTATTACTTAGAGAAGTTGAAGAAAACTATACCAACTAAAATTTGCGAATTTGAACCTGACTTAATTTTTTATCTCGCCGGAGTTGACATTCTCGATGTAGATAAACTCGGTCGCTTATCAATATCGAAAAAAGGGTGCAGACAAAGAGATCATTATATTTTAAATCTTTGTAAGCAGAATAATGTACCTGTTGCCGTAAGCATGGGAGGTGGATATGCCCATAGGTTAAGTGATATCTTAGAAGCACATGCAAATACGTTCAGAGTGGCCCAAGAGATGTACTTTTGATACAATTAATATTCAGCGAAGAGAAATTTTGAAAGATAGCCTTAAACCGGTTTTTGCGGAAGTACTTCTTCCGCTTGCGATACCCAAGACTTATACCTACGCCATTCCGATTGAATTTATCGATCTGGTACATTTTGGAATCAGAGTTGAAGTACCTCTTCGAAATCGACGATATTCTGGGCTGGTCTGTAGTCTTCATCAAAATAAACCCATCAGTCGAACCAAGAACATCATTTCGATAATTGATGATCATCCTATCATTCATGAGCAACAAATGAAGTTTTGGAAATGGATGGCACACTATTACTGTGCCCATTTGGGTGAGGTGATGAATGTAGCATTACCATCCGGATTAAAACTCTCAAGCGAATCAAAGTTTATATTAAACGATGGTGTCGTTTTAGATGATTTGTCTCTTACCGACGACGAATTTATGGTCTCAGAAGCTATGTCAATTCAGAATGAAATGACAATAGATACAATTCAGGATATATTAAATAAGAAGACGGTTTACCCGATTATAAAAAGCTTGATGCAAAAACGGGTACTCTATATTAAGGAAGAATTAAAACATAGATACAAAGCAAAAGTTGAAGACTTTGTGATGCTCCTGCCACCATATGATACAACGCTCGATGACGCTCTTGAGCTTGTTTCGAGGTCTGAGAAGCAGGCAAGAGCCTTGATTTCGATTATGTCATTGGCTAAAAGTCAAAAACATATATCTAAGAAATCAGTCTATCAAAAAGGGGAAGTGAATAGTGCAGTTTTAAAAGCGCTTGAAAAAAAGAAGATCATTTCAATATATAGTCTCGAAATCAGTCGAATAAACCTGGAGAATGAGGATGAAGAATTTGTTCTGACGCCGCTTAGTTCGGCACAAACAGCAGCATTAGAAGCTGTTCGAAAACACCAAAATGATGGACTGGTAACCTTGCTTCATGGAATTACAGGGAGCGGTAAGACAAGAATTTATGTAGACTTGATAATTGAAGCAATTGCCGGTGGTGGACAAGTGCTAATGCTTCTACCCGAAATCGCGCTTACAACTCAGATTGTCAATAGGTTAGAAGCCCAAATTGGTAGCCAATTGTTGGTATATCATAGCAAAATAAATGATCAGGAGCGTGTTGAAATATGGCATGCTGCAATGACTACTAACAAACTCTTTATTGGCGCACGCTCTGCGTTATTTCTGCCATTCTATGATTTAAAATTAATCATAATAGACGAAGAACATGATTCTTCTTATAAACAAGGAACTCCAAATCCTAGATATCAGGGACGGGATAGTGCGGTAGTACTTGCAAAAATATTTAATGCGAGCGTCCTTTTGGGTACAGCTACTCCATCTTTGGAGACGATGCACAATTGTCAAATGGGGAAATATGGATACGTAGAATTGCCAACGAGATACGGCGATTCAGTTCTTCCGTCGATTGAAATAATCGATCTCAAAGAATCTTATAAAAAAGGTCTGGTAAAAGATAATTTCTCCAAAAAATTATTGGAAGCTATTGAAGAGACAGTATTAAGTGGGGACCAGGTGATATTATTTCAGAACAGGAGGGGCTATGCCCCGATACAGCGATGTAATTTTTGTGCATGGACTGCTGAATGCCCTAATTGTGATGTTACTTTAACTTTTCATCAGGCGATCAATGATTTAAAATGTCATTATTGTGGATACAGGCAAAGGAAACAGGAAGAATGTCCATCGTGTGGGAATCATGAGTTGCACATGCTCGGTGCAGGAACAGAAAAGATTGAAGAAGTATTGTCAAACTTCTTACCTAATCTACGAATTGCAAGATTTGATTATGACTCCACGAGGACTAAAGGCAGGCAAGAGCAAATTTTGAATGATTTTCGCTTTCAAAAGATAGATGTCCTCGTTGGGACACAAATGATCACCAAGGGCTTTGATTTTGATCATATCTCATTGGTTGGCGTCATCAGTGCAGACGGCCTCTTATCATACCCGGATTTTAGAGCTGTTGAGAGAAGTTTCCAACTCTTTGTACAAGTATCCGGTAGAGCCGGCCGACGAGACAAACCCGGCAAAGTTTTAATTCAGGCTTTTAATACTGATCACCCTGTCTTAAAAGATGTGATTGAACATAGATTCGATAGGTTTTATCATCGAGAAACGAAGGAACGTAAGGACTTTATCTTCCCACCTCATTTCAATTTAATCGCTATATGGGTACGTCATTTAGAATTTAAAAAGACAAAATCTGCGGCCATTAGGATAGCTGAATTGTTAACATCAAAACTTGGTAAAAGAGTACAAGGTCCGATAGATCCACCAGTGGTCAGGGTTAGAAACCAATATCAACAAATCGTATATATAAGGATTGAAAAAGAAAAGACAATAATCTCAAAAGTAAAGGATCTTATTATAAAAACTATAAACATTATCAAACAAGATAAGGAGATTAGACAGGTTAAAGTGAGTATTGATGTTGACCCTTATTAGACTGTTTTATTTTTTAAAATAAATAATATTTTTTGAGCAGCCCCTTGTTCTTTCCCGATATAGTTTTTTATTTCTTCTTTAATCAACGCTCTTTTGCTTTTGTCTTTTAATCTATTTATTATCTGCAAAAATGATCGATCATCGGTAACTTGAAAAATTAGTTTTTGATCAATTAAAGTTTGAGCTATATTAGAACCATCAATATTTTTTCCTACAATTACCAAAGAGCTAGCCTGTAAGGGTTCCAGTAGATTGTGCAGACCTTTATTGAATCCGCCTCCAATATAACTGACGTCAGCAGCCAAATAGAAATACTTTAGCAATCCAATAGAATCCAGGACAAGTACCCTAACATTGGGTTCTGAATTATAATTGGAAAAAAGCATTGCATTTTCTAATTGTTTAACTAAGGATTTTGCACGATGAATATGATGGGGGACAATCAGTATTTTCCAATTAGACACAATCTTTTCCATTGCAGGAAAAATGACCTTTTCATCTTCAAGATGAGTGCTCCCTAACACCA
>JAJCYJ010000190.1 GCA_029262975.1 Saprospiraceae bacterium | reverse complement strand
CTTTAGTTATTCTTTCGTCAATAATTGCTCTAAACTTAGCAAGGTCGACATCTGAATATCTTTTAACCTCTATTTGATTAGCATCCATTATAATTGTTTTCGTTGATTGTATGATCCAAATATTTGGCCAAAAACAAAAAGCTGATTCTATTAATCGACAATTCGGCTAAAAAGTTCCATAAAATCCGATAACATAATCTTGATGTAACTTTGCAAGCATATTTGCTTAACCTGCAATTAGGCTTAAATATCTTATGTATGGCTCTTCTTCACAATCGTGTGGACAAAAAGATTCTTAAAAAAGAACTTGAAAACACTGATATCCAGCGAACCACGCTTTCTTTTTACAAGTATGCCAGGATAGGCAATGTGGATCTATTCAGAAATCACTTTTATTTGTTGCTTTCCAGAGCAAATACATTTGGTCGAATCTATGTGGCACATGAAGGCATCAATGGGCAAATAAGTGTTCCTAGTGCAAACATGGATCTTTTGCGTAAGCTAATGAACGAGATCACTTTTTTAAAAGATTGCCGTTTCAATATTGCTATTGATGATGATGGCAAATCTTTTTATAAGCTTATAATAAAGATTCGCAAAAAGATCGTAGCTGATGGAATAGTAGATGAATCATTCGATGTGATTAATAATGCGCCACATATCTCAGCTCCGGAGTATAATGCACTTACAGAACAAGACAACGCTGTAGTCATTGATATGCGCAATCATTATGAAAGTGAAATAGGGCATTTTGAAGCAGCAGTTTGTCCTGACGTTGAGACTTTTCGAGAATCCCTGCCTATAGTTGAAGATATCCTGATTAATAATCCCGATAAGGATATCATAATGTATTGCACAGGAGGTATCAGGTGTGAAAAGGCCACGGCGTATTTTAAACATAAAGGATACAATAACCTATATCAATTGGATGGGGGAATTATTGAATATGCAAGACAGGTAAATCAATTAGGAATTGAAAACAAATTTATAGGCAAGAATTTCGTCTTTGACGAGCGCTTAGGAGAGCGAATTAGTAATGATGTAATTGCCAAATGTCATCAATGCGGTACGTCTTGTGACGCGCATACTAATTGCACTAATGATGCCTGTCATATTCTTTTTATTCAATGTCATCAATGTGAAGAAAAGTATGGAGGGTGCTGTTCTAATAAATGTCATGCGTTCATGAAGCTTACTGAGGAAGATCGTAGAGCCCACCGCAAGACAGCTGTTTTTAATGGTACTAAGTTTGGGAAAGGAAGATATAAAGCCTCGAGAGGGGACTTAGAGGTATAAGTCCTCCTTATTTTATGTGGATTGATCTGATTGTAATAAATTCATTATTATTGTTTTAGCCAATGTCTAAATTTAGTATTATGTCAGAGCTTAACCGTCGGGATTTTATTAAAAAAACTGCTTTAACAGCCACAGTTCTTGGCCTGGGGGTCGAAGGACAAGCTTTAGCAGAATCATCAAGCGAACCCATATTTAAAATATCGCTTGCCGAATGGTCCATTCATAGATCATTATTTCAAGGAAAAATTAATCATCTTGATTTTGCAGCTCTTTCTGCCAGCAATGGTATAGATGCAATCGAATATGTAAATCAATTTTTCAAGGACAAAGCAAATGACAAGGCTTTTCTCAAAGAAATGAAAACCCGGGCAGACACAGAAGGTGTCAAATCCCTGTTGATCATGTGTGACCTTGAAGGAGCCTTGGGAGATCCTGATATTGTCAAAAGAAAACAAACCGTTGAGAATCATAAAAAATGGGTTAAGGCTGCCAATTATCTAGGTTGTCATTCGATAAGAGTAAACGGATTTAGTGGTGGATCATTTGGGAGTAAACCTGATGATTTTGATGAGTCGATGAAGTTGGTTTCTGATGGACTTAGGATGTTATGTGAATTTGCTGATGATTTTAATATCAACATAATCATTGAAAATCACGGAGGAAATTCGAGCAATGCAAAATGGCTAATGGGCGTCATGAAAATGGCCGATCATCATCGCGCCGGGACTCTCCCTGACTTTGGGAATTTCAAAATCTTTGGCGATAAAGAAAATGTGGTTTCGTACGACACCTATCGTGGTGTGCGTGAACTCATGCCTTTCGCTAAAGGGGTCAGCGTCAAGACAACCGCTTGGGATGACTATGGCAAAGAATCTGAACTTGACTATGACAAGGTAATGAAAATTGTGCTGGATGCAGGGTACCGTGGCTATTGTGGAATCGAGCATGGAGAAGAGGGCCGTGAATGGGAAAGTATAATTGAAGTCCGGGACAAAATGGTCGCTTGTCGTAAAAGATTAAGTGCTCTATATCAGACACCATGAATTAAAAATTCAGACTACTCTGGCTACAAACCTGGTCGCTTAAATCTCCAAATGAATTTTAAACTTTATTGATTTATCTGGAGTCCTGGTTAAAATGAACAGCTCAATAATAATTGATAAAAGAATTATTATTCCGCTAATTATCCTACTCATCAGTCTGATCCAAAAATGATTTTGCTGCTAGTCGATAAAGCCACCAGCATACAATACCGACAACAATTACCCCCGGGATACTACCGAATGGGTCATTTGCGATTGCCATAACATCTGCTGAGCCCCAAACAGCAACAGGTATTGCAAGTCCAATCCCGATTAAGGCCTCACCTGTGATTAAGCCAGATGCAAAAAGTAGCCCTGCATTTTCGCTTTTTGATTTTTGAACATCAAAGTCCTGAACCTGATTTTTATTATTTTTTTGGTATTTGCTTACAGCCCAAGCGATTACTCCACCCAACATGATAGCACTGTCTAATTCAAAAGGCAGATAAATTCCTACCGCTACGGCTAAGACGGGTATTCTAAAATCCGAGCCTCTTGATTCCTGGTACTGATCAAGGAGAATTACCAAAACCCCAATTACCATACCTGCATAAATCATCGGCCAGGGCAAAGCACCTGAAAACACACCTTCTGCAACACTTTGCATAAGAGTCGCTTGTGGCGCCTGGAGAGAATCCGGGTTAGCCTCGGTTGCTGGGCCAAAACCATATCCAGTTAACAATAATTGAAGTACTAGTGGCATCACCAAGGCAGCACTTACCACCCCTACCATTTGCATAATTTGTTGATTGCGCGGAGTAGCCCCTAATATATGTCCAGCCTTCAGATCCTGCATATTGTCTCCAGCTATAGCAGCTGCACAACACACAACAGCCCCAATAAGGATGGCTGCAGCAGGTCCTTTTTCAGAATCGCTTCCCAGAATGAGCAGAAGTATTAGTGACGCCGTCAAAATAGTGGCTATAGTTACACCTGAAATGGGATTGTTAGAACTTCCTACGAGTCCTGCCATATATCCAGCAACTGCAGAAAAAAGAAAACCAGCTATAACCATTAGGATTGCCATTAATCCTGTAATGACTACATCATGAATCTCTCTTAAATAAATGAGGAAAACAGGTACAACCATTATGCCAATAGCGATCATCACCCATGACATAGGTGTATCCTTTTCTGTTCTTAAAACCTGTGAGGGATCAGCTTTTGATCTTATCGCTTTTATCCCACTATTGACCGCCATGGTAATAGATCCACGAAGTTTAATTAATGCCCACAATCCTCCTACAACCATCGCTCCGACTCCCAAAAATCTAATTTGTTCTGTCCAGATCTTGTATCCAAGATTGACGGCTGTTGTGCCATCGGTCGTCATATCATTAGCTGCGATATACCAGGGTATTGCGATATACCAACTGATACATCCTCCGGCGAATATCAAAAATGCGATCCTTAGCCCAACTATATAACCAACAGCTATTAGCGCCGGCGAGAGGTTCATCGCAAAGAATGCATAAACCTTATTACCCACTAATGAGGCTGCAGAACCTGTTCCCGACCATAATTTTAATCCTGATTCTGCGAGTTTAGCAACAGCACCGATAAGAGATCCATAAAGTAAAAATTTGACGGCTTTCCCGCCTTTTTCGCCTGTCTTAAGCACCTCGGAAGTGGCAACCCCTTCCGGGAATTGCAATTTTTGCTCAACGATAAGCGCCGTTCTCAAGGGCACTGTAAACAAAACGCCCAGCACACCGCCACAAAGGGCTATAAGTACTGTCTCCCAATAATTAAATTCTGACCAATAACCCATTAATACCAGTGCCGGGAAAGTAAAGATGACACCTGCAGCAAGGGACTCTCCAGCAGAAGCAGCTGTTTGTACTATGTTATTTTCAAGTATGTTGTGATTTTTGAACAATCTCAAGACAGCCATTGACAATACGGCTGCCGGAATCGAGGCAGACACAGTCATTCCTGCAAAAAGCCCTAAGTATGCATTCGCTGCCGCAAGAACCATAGATAAGATGGCCCCAAGAAAAAAGGCCTTGATGGTCGTTTCTGGAAGTTTAACTTCTGGACCTATATAAGGTTTGTGTTCGTCGGACATAATAACATTTGATTATTTCGTTATTTAACGTCTCCCATCCATTTTTTAATGAATGGAAAAAGCAATAAGAGAAGAATGCCTACTCCGATTCCAGAATAGACAAAATTCATGAATAAGTTAGGCATTTGATCCAAATCCTCTGGATTAAATCTTCCTGCCACAAGTCCGGC
>JAJCYJ010000189.1 GCA_029262975.1 Saprospiraceae bacterium | reverse complement strand
GACTGGTTTCATTGGACGGGCATAACACCTGCTATTTCCCAGGGTGCTGCGGAAGCTTGTCTCGAAGCAATCAAAAAAGCCAATGAATTAGGTATAACCGTATCTACCGATCTCAACTACCGAAAAAATTTATGGAATTACGGTAAGACGCCATCCGAAGTAATGCCTGAACTGGTAGCAGGCTGTGATATCATACTTGGCAATGAAGAAGATGCTGAAAAGCATTTTGATATTCATCCGGATGGAGTAGATGTTACGAAGGGAGATTCGATAGATTCCAAAGCATATATTTCGGTTTGCAGAAAACTGATGGAGCGGTTTCCAAGATGTAAAAAAGTAATTGTTACGCTTCGCGGATCGATTAGTGCTTCACATAATTCGTGGTCTGGAGTACTTTATAATGGCGATGAATTATTAGAAACTTCTACTTATCAAATCACACATATTGTTGATAGGGTCGGCGGTGGTGACAGTTTTATGGGTGGTCTAATCTATGGGTTGAAGACTTATAAAGAAGATCAGAAAGCTCTGGATTTTGCTGTTGCCGCGTCATGTCTCAAACATACAATTTACGGAGATGCCAATCTGGCGACTAAAGAAGAAGTAGAAAAATTGATGACGGGTGATGCCAGTGGCAGGGTGAGTCGATAATTTTATCGATGTTACCGGTTGATCTTTTTTAAGAATATCGAAGTACGTCACTATAAATGTGTGAAAGCTTGATATTCAAGCCATGACTATTTCACTAAATTAATATATATCCTTATTAACATCGATTATGAAGTAGCAAGAGCGAAAAATTAGCGATTAAAGGATTGCGCAGCATTTTTTGCAGAAAAATTACTGAATAATACAAAATGAACCAACTACTATCATTCGAATGAATTAATTTGTGAATATCCGACGAAGGATTGGGGATTTCACATATTTATCTGAAAGTAGATGTTCAGGATACTGATTATAAGCCTCTTTTTATTTGGGAGTTTTCATATAAAGGCCCAGTCATTTTTATGCAATGACGATTTGTTTATGGCTATATCACCAGAATCAGTAATTACAAAATTTTATGAGTTATCATTTGGAGAAGGGGCCGATTCCGTGACTTTTATTCCATTTGAAAAATTTGCCGGCATCTATCTCAATGCGATTGGTTATAGAAGAACTGATAACCTGATTTACGGAATACAGCCCAATTCTCATGATTTATATTCTGTGGGTGTGAGTGGTGAAGCCACTTTTATAACTGCTCTTGAAGGTATTCATCCTAACCATCATTACATAGCCGGGGATGTAAGCCCGGATGGGTCCCAGTTGATCATTCAAGGAGGCAATATTACGGATGACAAAATATTTGATTCAGAACTTGTATTTATTGATTTGACCCCACCTTATGCGACCAGGGTAGTACCTATTGAGACAGAATCAGGCTTAGGAATCCGCTGTGCTGACCTCGCATTTCATCCTTTTACCAATGTTCTATATGGCTTTGATGGTATTTCCGGCAGACTCGTAATAATTGATCCGGCTACAGCTGATATTGACGATCTCGCTTTTGAACCTGTCGGATCTCCGGATGTAATGGCATCTTTGTTTTTTAATGCAGCCGGCGTCCTTTATGGATATGGCCAGGCACAAGGTGGTATCACCCAAAGTGATAATGATCGACTACAACCTAATGCCCGAAAAATAAACACTTTGTACAAGTTGGATACTGACACTGGACAACTTGAGGCCATAGCTACAGGTCCCGAGGCTGACGGAAATGATGGATGTGCATGCCCTTATAATATTGATTTTCATAAGATTGTAAAACCTGCGGAAGTTCTCACTTGTTCTGAAGTCACATATTCTTTTGTGATTTATAATGCAACTTCAAAAGTGCAATCAGATATTTCTTTCAGAGATGTGTTTCCTGATGGAATTAGAATAGTTGAGATATTAAATAATCCTTTTGGCGGGGATATAGAAACCTTGTCAGATAAGGTCATTGAGTTAAGTCATCTGACGATTCCTACAGGTATAGATTCCTTAGTAATATTAGCGGAGTTAGGTGAGATTGCACCAGGAAGATATAAGAACCAGGCCCAACTTTTCAACATTTCGACTGAATTAGGAGAAGTCATATTATCAGATGATCCATCCACACATCAGTTCATTGATTCAACTGTATTGATTGTATCTTCATTAAATACGAACTCAGGTAATCAGGAGATCTCTGTTTGTTACGGGGATACTGTTACGATTGAGGCCCTTTCTTATGGAGGCGTAAACTTTTTATGGAATACCGGAATAACAGGACAATCTCTTTCTGTTACCGAAGCCGGTAAATATTGGGTAGATGTACAAAATAATTGTACATCTTTTACAGATACTTTTTATGTGTACATCAGAGGGGATGAGCAACTTATTGATTTAGGCCCCGATATTGAAATAATTTTAGGAGAAGAGGTATTCTTTGAACCTCAAATACTTGATAATAGAATCTTCGATTATCAGTGGTTTGAAACCCCCGGAAATTCTATTAATTGCAATAGCTGCCTTTCTGCATTTGCCCGTCCTAAAACTACTTCTGTTTTTAAATTTGAAATAATTGATGAATCAGGTTGTCGCAGTGTAGATAGCATACAAGTAAAAGTTGATGCTAAAGCCCGTGTTTATTTTCCAAATGTGTTTTCTCCTAATGGGGATGGTATAAATGACAGATATGAAATTAATGTGTTTAAAGGGATCCGTATAAGAAGTTTTAGAATATATAATCGTGCAGGGATTCTGGTACACCAGGAATTACATGAGGGGTTTTCTGATCAGGAACATGGTTGGGATGGTATGCTTAACGGTTCATTACTTGTGCCCCAGGTCTTTACTTATGTGTCGGAAATTGAATTTTTTGATGGAAGAGTAGAAATATTCCATGGAGATATAACACTTGTAAATTAGAATGATTGATTCTACTCAATGGGTTAATACTCAAAAACTTATTAAGTGGTCGAATAAACCTGACAAAACTTTATTAATCATTATAAAAGAAACTATGAAAAGAATTGTTTGGTTGATGAGTTTAATGATTTTAATTGGAAGTTGTACAGAAGAGCATATTGGAATTTATGTCAAGAGTAATGATGAGTTGAATGATGCCATTCGGAATGCAATGGCAGGTAACGAAATAATTTTAGCCAATGGGACATGGAAAGATGTACAAATTAATTTTATGGCATATGGGACTCCGATAAATCCGATTATATTAAGAGCGGAGACTCCAGGTCAAGTATTTATAGAGGGCGCGTCAAATTTGAAATTTGGAGGGGCACATTTAAAAGTTGTTGGATTATATTTTAGAAATGGTTATTCGCCTTCGGGCCCTGTTGTTTCATTTAGAATTAATCAGGACACAATAGCCAATAATTGTCGGTTGACGAATTGTGTGATAGAAGATTATAATCAAATTAGTCGTGGCAAAACAGATAATTGGGTAGAATTTTGGGGGAAATTCAATCAAATGGATCATTGTTACCTTGCAGGAAAATCTAACAGAGGCCCAACCGTGAGAGTCAGAATAGAGGGTAATGAAAACATAAGAAATTATCACAAAATTATAAATAATCATTTTGGCCCCAGACCGCCCAAAGGAGGACCTAGTGCCGAGACTATCCAATTGGGCAACAGTTCTACTTCTATGTCTCCCAGCAATACTTTAGTTGCTAATAATTTTTTTGAAAGATGCAACGGTGAGGTCGAAGTAATATCCAGCAAGACCAATTATAATGAATTTCGAAATAATGTTTTTTACAAATGCGAAGGCTCACTTGTAATGAGGCATGGTAACTATTGTACCATCGATGGAAATATCTTTATTGGAGAAGAGAACAATGAGCATATCGGAGGCATTAGAATTATCAATACCGGTCATCGGGTATTCAATAATTATTTCTATAATCTAAGAGGGCAAAACTTTCGTGCACCTCTTGCGATCATGAATGGTATTCCACGCTCGCCTATGAACCGGTACGGACAGGTGACAGATGTGGTTGTCGCCTATAATTCTTGGATAAATTGCGTGTCCCCATGGCAATTTGGTGTGGGTTCTAATATCGATCAGAAAGATGTATTACCTGCCTCAGAGATTAGATCCGCACGTCCTATACGTATGATTGTTGCTAACAATATTATTTATAATCAAGTGGGGGATACTGTCCCTGTAGTGGCATATGATAGACTGGAGGGTATTGACTTCAAGAATAATATAATTAATAACCAGGGCATCGCTTTCGAACAAATCGATGGTTTAAGCAATCATGCATTTACAATGTCAGAAGTAAATGACAAAATCTTTGCCCCTGATGATAATTTATCAGATTTTGATGTGTATGAAGGATTTGACTTTGATTTAATAAGTGGAGATCTTTTCGGAAATTCAAGAATGGGTATCAACAAAATAGGTGCCATCGTTGGTAGAAAAACTACAGAAACGGATGTGCTGAACACTGAAGAATATGGAACAGACTGGTATGAGATGACATCGTACCGGAAAGAGAGTAATACAATTCTTGTTTCATCAGATTCAGGCGAATTCAGGGAAAAATTAATGCATGCAGAGGATGGCGATCTTTTTGAATTAAGCGCAGGTGATTACGAAATCGATTCATCTCTGATAATTGATAAGCATATTACAATTAGAGGTATTGATGAAAATAAAGATGTGAAGATTATTTATAAAGGCGAACCTGGCACACCTGCTTTTGAATTACTCGCCAAAGGAAATCTAAGGTTAGAACATTTAAGTCTTAAGGGCACTAAAGTACAGCATGCTTTTGCTACAGGAATAAATAATATGTCAAGTCATTATCACTTGGAAGTGAACGGTTGTCGGATCTCGGATTTCAATTATATCTTCAAAGCATACAAAGAATCTATGTCGGATTCGATTTCCTTTAAACAAACAGAGTTTCGAAATTGTAAAAATGGAATAGATTTATCAGCTGAGGATGATGATCGTGGAGACTACAATACAGAACATCTGCTAATAAATGAGTGCCTATTCGAAAATATAGGAAGTAACGTTATAAATTATTACCGTGGAGGATATGACGAATCCACAATAGGAGGAGATTTAAATATCATAAAGAGTACATTCGTTAATTGTGGGAGAAATGATAAAAGTAGGGTGCTTCTCAATACTTATGGGATTATCAATGTTAACATAGAAGATTGCACTTTTAAAAATAATAGGGTAAAAAATATAGCTATATTATGGGGGGCAAAGAATAACAGGCATTCTGGGAATACAATTTCTAATTCAGGAAAAATTCTGGTTGAGGAGAATTTGAAACTGAAATTGGTATATTAACCAAATTGGAAATATCGGCATATTCCGCAACTATGTATATTCACTGGTCTCAATTTTGAAATACGCTAATTGTCGGGAGCTGGCATAGGTTCTGACCTAAAACCGAGGTTTGAATACCGGGGATAGTAAAATAAGAAAACTGCCGGCGTGGTAAATGAGAAGTAGTAAGATACTTTCTAAAATAAGATGTATTTTGAATTATATTAGTTTTAAATCAAACATATAGATGATGCATTTTTTGAAAGAGGATTATTCGCGTCGAGATTTTATAAGGAACAGTAGTCAATATTTTAGCCTTTTGCCATTCTTGCCACTGCCTTTGATGACACGATCTGAAGTTGATCATTCAGAAGAGGATTTGTCCATTCATGTCTTTTCAAAACATCTTCAATTCCTTGACTTTGATGATTTGGCTCTTGTTACCGCTGATTTAGGGTTTGATGGTGTCGAGTTAACTGTAAGAAAAGGAGGACATGTCTTGCCAGGGAGCGTTATGCAAAATTTACCTGTGGCTATTGACGCAATCAAAAAACAAGGCATTCTGGCGAATATGATAGTAACTAATATTACTTCACTTGATGGGGAGAGTGCAAGCCTCATTAAGACAGCAGCGGATTTGGGAGTAGCATTTTATAGGCTTGGATATTATAGATATCCTGAAGATATGACTATGCCTGAAGCAATGGAAATATTTAAAGTTCATATGGCCGATTTATCTAAACATAATGTAGAAGTGGGTATTCAAGGTTGCTATCAAAATCACGCTGGATCTGTAGTTGGAGCTTCCATTTGGGAAGTCAGTCAATTATTGGCAAATTGTAATGCTAATGGAATGGGTAGCCAATATGACATCAGACATGCATGGGTAGAAGGTGCTGCATCATGGCATAACGGAATAAGATTGATAAAGGAGAGGATTAATACAATCGTACTAAAAGATTTTAAATGGCGCAAGGATAATGGGACATGGCAACTTGTTAATACACCCTTAGGGGAAGGAATGGTAGATTTCAGAGCGTATTTCAAATTGTTAAAACATTATAACATTAATGTGCCTGTGACAATTCATTTTGAATATGATCTGGATGGGGCAGAGCATGGTGACAGAGATTTAGCTTTAGCAAGTCGTAAAAAAGTCTATAAAGCTATGGAAAGGGACCTTCGCTTTGCAAAAGAGCTTTGGAAATCTGTATAATTAATGCTTCGTTAAGGATCTCGATGTTTGTCCTTCTTAAATCGAACAATTAAATTATACATATGATGAGAATTCTCGGATTGATATTTATGTTGGGTTTTCACAATAGTCAATTGCTTGCACAGGAGAACAAGGGTGGTAACACAATTATCAGAGTTTTATCTTTTAATATTCTTCACGGAGCTACTACAAAAGGAGACTTTAATTTAGATATTATTGCGAAAGTCATAAGAGATGCGAATCCGGATTTTGTCGCTTTGCAAGAAGTTGATTTCAATACCAATAGATCCAGGAAGTATGATCTGGTTGTAGAATTGAGTAACAGAACTGGTTTGGTACCATTGTTCGGGCGAGCGATGTATTATGATGGTGGTGAATATGGCGAAGGAATATTGTCAAAGTACTCCTTTATTGAGTCTCGGATAGTAGCGCTGCCTTTTAAACCTGGATGTTAACCAAGAACTGCGCTGGAAGTTATAGTAGAGATTTCACAACATGATACCATTGCTTTTGTAGGGACGCATCTTGATCATTTAAAAGATGAAAAAGATCGACTCGCACAATCGAAGGAGATCAACAACGTCTTTTTAAAAAATAAGTATCCGACGATATTAGCGGGTGATTTAAATGCGGAACCGGGAAGCAAACCTATTCAAATACTAGAGTTGGAATGGACTTCTTCGTACAACAAGAAGCAGCCATCGTATACATATCCATCTTCTAATCCTGTAAAGAAAATAGACTATGTTATGACCTATCCCTCTGATATGTGGAGGGTGTTGGAGACCACTGTAATTCAGAATGAGATTGCCTCAGATCATTGCGCCTACCTTGTTGTTCTTGAATTATTAAAGCATTAGAGATATATTGTGATGAAGCTGCGTGAGTACAGTACGGATTGATAAGCTGTAAGTGTTATTTATTATAATTAGAAAAGTGGGTAAGATAATTTTCAAAATATATTAGGGCTTGTTTTACAAAAAAAAATTTAAATGAAAATTCCAGGTATTGTTTTTTTAGTGTTGTTTCTAGTGCCAATTTGGACATCGGGCCAGAATGAAAAGGAAACAATTATTCAAAAGTTAGATGCGCGAATGGATCACTTTGCATCTATCGCGCAGGATCTTTGGGAGCATCCTGAATTAGGATATCTTGAGTTTAATAGCTCGGCCCTCCTTATGAGTGAATTAGAAAAAGAAGGATTTAAGATTGAGCGTAAGGTTGCTGGTATACCTACTGCTTTTACAGCGACATATGGTTCTGGTTCACCGACAATTGGAATTTTAGGAGAATATGATGCGCGTCCCGGGATGTCCCAGGTAGCAGCTGCAGAATTCGCAGCCAGGATTGAAGGAGCACCAGGACAGGCATGTGGTCATCATTTATTTGGTACCGGGTCTATGGCTGCAGCAATTGCAATTAAAGATTGGTTACAAATATCAGGTAAGAGTGGGACAATTCGGTTTTATGGCACACCGGCTGAAGAAGGAGGTTCCGGCAAGGTTTATATGGTAAGAGCTGGCCTTTTCGATGATGTAGACGCAGTTATATCCTGGCATCCGGGAGATGCCAATGCATCTAATCCGGGTAATAACCTTGCTACAATATCTGGAAAATTCCGGTTTAAGGGTAACTCTTCACATGCTGCAGTTGCACCTGAAAGAGGGCGTTCAGCACTTGATGGAGTTGAAGCAATGAATGTCATGGTCAATATGCTAAGGGAGCATACTACAGAATCCACCAGGATTCATTATTCTATTACGAAAGGTGGCGATGCGCCTAATATTGTGCCAGCAGATGCAGAAGTCTATTATGTAGTAAGGCATTCTAACAGGGATGAAGTCAGATCTGTCTGGAACCGTGTAATAAAAGCTGCTGAAGGGGCAGCGACTGGTACTGAGACAACTATGTCATATGAAATAATTGGAGGTACTTATGATCGGTTACCCAATGAAGTATTAGCTAAGGTAATGCACAATAATCTTACAATTGTAGGTGGGGTAGAATATTCCGCTGCTGAATTAGAATTTGCTATGCAAATTCAACAATCGTTAAATGCTGCCAAACCGTTGGAAAGTGCAAGGCAGATTCAACCCATGGTCTTTACTTATGGTAAAGCATCTGCTGATACAGGTGATGTTAGTTGGAATGTTCCCACAGCCGCTATTCGTGCGGCCACCTGGGTTCCGGGCACACCTCCGCATAGTTGGCAAGCCGTTGCTGCCGGAGGAACATCGATCGGCCATAAAGGAATGATGGTTTCTGCCAAGACATTGGCTCTTTCAGCCATTGATTTATATAATGATCCTTCAATTTTGACCAAGGTGACGGCTGAATTTGATAGTAGGAGAGGGCCTGATTTTATATATTCTGCTCTATTAGGTGATAGAAAACCAGCCTTGGATTATAGGAAATAGCATATTGCGTACCTACGGCACGCTTTGGATTCTGAGTGCAAA
The DNA here is from genome assembly GCA_029262975.1 of Saprospiraceae bacterium. GTDB lineage: Bacteria > Bacteroidota > Bacteroidia > Chitinophagales > Saprospiraceae > JAJRXG01. The sequence continues at coordinate 431 of JAJCYJ010000189.1, read as the reverse complement.
ATAGAGGCGACCGATATTGCGTACCTGCGGCACGCCATGGGACTTTTGTGCAATCAAAGGCGGGCGATTTTTTGTCCCATCGGGACATCATATAGCTCAGCATGCTTCTAGTACGCCTAGACACTCGTACATCGGGACAACATATGAATTCCTATTTCAATGAGACCAGATATGATACCAAATCTCTAATTTGCCTCATAGCCAAAACATCTCCCGTGTTCAACATAGCCGATGGAGATTTATCCATCTCTTTTATTTGCTCTTTATTGAACTTTTTAAACTCAGCACCATCTTTTAAAATGATATAATCTTCGGTGTCCTCCATCAGAATGCCTACAACTTGCTCATCATCCTGAAGTTTTAAAGATACTGTGCCATACCCTGGTGCGATACGTGCACTGGGAGAAACGAGGGAAAGTAATAAGTCTTCT
>JAJCYJ010000188.1 GCA_029262975.1 Saprospiraceae bacterium | reverse complement strand
CCACCGATTACAATCAATCCATCTATTTTATTTTTATTCAAATTTTCTGCGGCTTTTTCAAGGCCTTCTCTTTTCATAAACTCATCTGATCTAGCCGTTTTGAGTACTGTTCCACCTTTTTGTATAATGTTGGAAACTCTTCGAGAATTAAATTCTTCAAATTCATTAGCAATAAGGCCCTTGTACCCTCTTTTAATTCCAAAAATATTTAAACCACTATTATTCCCACACCTGACTATAGAACGAATACAAGCATTCATTCCAGGAGCATCACCACCACTAGTTAATATTGCCATTTTTTTATTTTTCACTTCGATTTTCTTTCTTTTTAAAGTCTTTTTTATTTTTATTTATAGCTTCATTAATTTATTTAATTTTTTTTCTTAAAGAAAGTATATAGGTCATTAAGTGTTCTAACTCCTCTTGAGTTAAAACATCACGATAGCCTGGCATCTTAATTTGTTGATTCTCTAAAAATTGATTGGCAATCGGATTTTTACGAAAGCGCCCAATGGAACCATCTAAAATCCATTCGCGTAATTCATCTTCACTTTTAACCAACTCTGGAAAGTCAGGCCCATCCCAAGGCGGGATATAACCTTTTAAAGATCCTGGATTTGATATATTGCCACGCCCTTCAGGTCCATGACAGCTAAAGCAACCATGCTTTAGAGCAACACTACGCCCTTTTCTAGCTTTGGATTCCTCGGGTGTGTTATACCAAGAAACAGCTTTAAAATAAGCCACTAGATCATCTAGTTCTTTTTCAGATATTTTTCCTCGGTAAGCTGGCATAGATATAAGTGGTTTGTCCTCTTTATCACCATGATGATGTTCTGCATGTTCTTGCTTTAACCGTTTGGGCACTCCATCCAAGATCCACTCTCGAATCTCTTTTTCATTTTCTACATACATCATCACGGTTCCCCCATCCCATGAAGGAACAGACTCTTCTTCGCTCCTTGGATTAGGGATCCCATGAATGCCCCCTTGACCATGGCAAGCAAAGCAACCCATATCCCGAGCGACCTGTTCTCCCCGGCTGACTGCAGAAACACCTGCCCATTGCCACCAACGGTAAGCCACAAATAGAAAGAAAGCCCCAATGATAGCAATGAACAGTAAGAGAATAGCTGCTTTCTTATTCCACAACTTCTACTTCCTCAACAAAGATCATATTCAACCCATTTAATGTTTTAACCTCTCCCTTGGCTCGAACTTGTTTTGCGGCATACTTTGAGAGCATCTTATTTGCTGAGTTATGATTGGCTCCAGTAGCAATATATAAGGTGTCTCCTTGTTTAATCGCAACAGGAAGTCCTTTATTAATACAAGAGGCAGCACACTTAGCATGTTCAGGCCCAATACCTGAATCTGGATGAGCCAAATAACATGTCACATCCACAACTTCCCCAACAACTGAGCCCTTGCTCTTTGCCGCATCATGCCCCTCATGATCATGGCCTTTTTCAGCAAAGGTAGACAGTGGGAAAAGTCCTATCGCACTCATAGCTCCAATAATTAACCAACGTCTCATTACTTTCTCCTTTTTTTAGTTAATCTATTAATTTAGATTTATAATAAATTTTTTTATAATTCATAAAATTATTTACTCTCCACGGATAAAGAATCAAAGGAATGATCCCAATAGCTACAACTACAGACACATCAATAAAAATATGCCGCATATTTTGAGCTGTAAACAACATCACTAAAGCATGCAAAATATTTGAAATGATCAAAAAATCAACAAAAGCTTGGTGTGGTTTTGGATTTCTAGCAATCACAATCATGATAAGTCCCATTCCAAAATAGAGGCTGCTTACCATCATCTCAACAGGATAATTTCTAGGAGACCAAAACAGATAATTCCCCAGAAAAAAAGGGACAACAAAAGGAAGAACAACAATATTCATGAAACCAAATACATAAAGATATAATTTCAAACGTGATAATAATTTTTCATTCATCTTAAAGTCATTTATTTATGAACTCTTTAATTTTAACCTTGATTCCTTAATAACACTATAAAGCACAGGCACAATAAAAACCGTAATCAGCACCATGCACATTCCCCCAAATGAAGGGATCGCCATAGGCACCATAATGTCTGAACCTCGACCTGTTGAAGTTAATATCGGTATCAAAGCCAGCATAGTTGTTCCTGTCGTCATCAAACAGGGGCGTATACGGCGCTGAGCTCCCTTAACAACAGATTCACGTATCTCCTGTATCGATTCCGGATGCGCCGCTTCAAAAGATTGATTTAGATATGTTGTAATAATCACCCCATTATCAGAAGCAATTCCAAACAGAGCCAAAAACCCAACCCAAACCGCCACGCTCAAATTGATTGGATGAATTTGAAAAATATCTCGCAAAGACACACCAAAAAGAGAAAAATCTAAAAACCAGGGTTGAGCATAAAGCCAAATCAAAATAAATCCACCAGCCCAAGCAACGATAATACCCAAGAAAACAAGCATTGTTATGGGAACGGTTTTAAATTGAAAATAAAGAATCATGAAAATAATAAATAGGGCTAATGGTAAAATAATCCGTAGTTTCTTTTCGGAGCGAACCTGATTCTCATAACTTCCGGCGAAAGCGTAACTCACTCCCGCTGGTATATCCAGTTCACCCGATTTGATTTTAGATTCAAGATAAGCTTGGCACTGTTCAACCACATCGACTTCCGCATAGCCCGGTTTCATATCAAAAATCACATAGCCCGTCAAAAAAGTATCTTCACTTTTAATAACCTGAGGGCCTCTTATATATTTAATTTCTGCGAGTTGAATAATCGGGATTTGACTCCCATCAGGAGCAGGAACTAAAATTTTGTCAAAGGACTCAATGTCGTCTCGTAGT
>JAJCYJ010000187.1 GCA_029262975.1 Saprospiraceae bacterium | reverse complement strand
TTAACCCGTTGAGTGGTTAAATCATATTGCATTAATTAGAATTGTCATACCCGCCTGCCTTTGGCAGGATTTTTATAAAAAATAACACCAATTCTAAAAAAAACTTAAATTCCAAACCAGGGATTTACATCCCTGGCTGATAAATAAACACTCCTTCAGAGCTATGAACTCCACTAATAAATAAAAAATTCACAGATTCCTGAAAATAGATGATTACGAAACTATTTGACAACCGATCAACCCGTTAGTTATAATCAAGCTTAAAAAATAAGAGATTGCAGAATTAGAAATGCTCGATGCAGATTTTATCAAATGCATTCATACGCCCAGAGTGTAATAAATTACATTCTAATAAACTTTAAAACGAAATTTATAACTTCATTTGTTCCTGATAGTAATAAGTTGCCGGATTTCTTTGGGAGTCTCTATCAGAAGTAAATAAATTGTTCTAATCTGTCGCTCTGACACAGCTTATTATTTAACCCTAAGAATTCAGGGATTGACGGCTCTGGAGAAAATTTAGTTCCCCTGCTTGGCTATTTAAGCGCTAAATATTCAATTTATCCCTTGTAAATAGTCCTGAAGGGACGATATATTATAGCCAGGGTCGCCAGACCCTGGGACGAAACCCTAATAAATGTTAGTCCTGTAAGGACGATAGATGGTGCGGAAGCTTGAATTTTTAGTTTTTAAAAGTGAAATCAATCGAGTGTTCTTTAATGTCCGAATGACATTGCTCATTTGAAGTATCAAATAACTAATTAGAATAGGGAATTCTATCTTCCGATTATTTTTTAATCTGAATTTCAATTAGCGACCTTAGTTCTGCTATGTGAATTTTTAGATCATCTATCTCTGATTGCTGTTCCTGGACGACCTTGGTGAGCACAGCTACTATATCCATTGAGCTTAACCCTTTTCTATCATTGGTGGCCACAAGATCAGGGACATCTTCTGCGATAAATCCAATGTATTCCTCATCATTTTGGAGCAGGTAGTTGAATTTTACCGGATTTAGTTGCTCCAAAGCCAAACTTGCCTCTTCAAGCGTAAGATCAATTATGTTTTCTTTAAAAGATCGCGAACTTGCATCTGTCCAGACACCTCCTGCAGTGACGTGGGCTCCACTATTAGTCATTACAAGACTACTGCTATTTATCTCAATCCACTCAACAAAGGTTTTTGCGCTTCCGGAATAATGACCCAATGAAATATGCTTTGTATTGTCAAAGGTCCCAATTTGTAATTCCGCCGAAGCCATGCCAAATCCATAGATACCAGATGCATCATATAAATTTATTTTTGGCCCAAGTGTAGTGCCAAATGAAAGAGGTTCATCCGGACTAATATTACCAATACCGACATTACCATTGCTAGCCAGAATTGTTAGTCTCTGCTTTTCCACAAAAGATCCTCCAGCAAAAAATTTCAAATCTCCTCCTACTGAGACCAAATCTATCCCTCCTATATAACTGACAAGTTGAATGTCATCTGAAGATTCCCATAAAAGACCTTTGTTTCGATGATCATCAAGATCGTAAAGTATTAAAGCGGGAAAATTATCTCGAATGATAAGATCTCCATAGATGTCTAATGCATTTTGACTTTGTCCTACCTGAATAATAATAAAAAGCATAATGCCGACTAAGAAAATATCTGATTTTTTCATGTAAGGATTTTACTATTAGATGAAAATATTAAATGAAGAACGAGGACAGGCAACCAATATTCACGGCTATTCAGCAAACTAATTAACCTATTTATATGCCACTATATCCTACAAGATAGTTAATGTCATTTCATAAGTCATTATAGAGTCTTAACAGAATAGTTTAAAAAATGATTTCCCAGGAAAGTCTCACTATAGTTAATTAAACCATCCTCTTTGTCTGCGCTACGATGCTATTGATGCTTTGTGGCTTTGGATGATAGTTTTTAAATATAAAGCCATAAATTTAGTAACATCAAAAAGTATTTTTCAATGAATCCAAAAATCATATTAGCATTACGAATTTTAATGGGACTCATGGTCCTGGTCTTTGGTTTAAATAAATTTGTAAACTTTATGCCTGCCCTTGAAGTACCTGGAGACGGCGGAATCCTCATGGGTATTTATTTTACATCCGGATTTCTAAAAATAATAGGAGTATTGGAGATTCTCGGAGGATTAGCACTCTTGATAGGCAAGTATGTTCCCCTGGCACTTACGATCCTTCTGGCAATATTGTTTAATGCATTTGTATTTCATGCCTTGCACAATCCGGAAAACATCTTGCCTGCCATCGTAGGATTGGTCTTGGGTTTGGTTTTGGTATATGCACATAAAGAAAGATTCTCTAGCTTGTTGGGAGCATAATGTCTTCCTACCATATTTGAGAAGACAAAATAGCATGATTAGTAGCAGTCCAAGAATGTCCTGCACGAGATTTATTTATCCAACCAATGACGCCTAATTAAGCGTCTCAACCGTACCACCTGAAAACTCAGCAGGATCCATGCTTTTAATCCAATCGGCTATCAGCGCTACCCCTTCTGTATGTATCATCCTTCTTCCTATTTCGGGCATCATGGCTCCGGGATTGTCGGATTTCATTCTATAGATCATTATTGATTCTTCAGGATTTCCAGGCACAATCGAATAGGTATGTCCTCCTGTCCCTGCTCCGGCAGATACCGTAGCCTTGTACACGCCAAGTGGAAGCCCGACTTCAGAATCTGCCTCGAGGGTCAGACCAGACGTATTAGCTGCACCCTTGGGGTTGTGACAATGCCCACAATTTATATCGAGATAAGCCATCGCTCGTGTATGAAGATCATAGCTGCCGCTATCGTCCCAAACAGCAACAGCTGGAGCATTGGCTATATTTTCCATTCCGGTCAAATAGCCTGTTTCTGACCATTTTTCTAATTGGTTCATCGTGCCTTCAGGATAAGTAAAATCTTTGTTGAGATTTCTGACTTTGGGACCTATGGGCTTAGAGACATTATCAAAAGCATGACAACTTTTGCATTGATTTTTATTTGGGATAATATAATCTACTCTCTGATTTTGACCTTCAGGATTGATCCACGAGACTTCTTTTATATCTCCTATAATATTGTAAATAGCCTCAGTCTGTTCATCATTCCAAGTATAGCCAAGACCCTCCCATTCGTCTCCATTATTGACCAATATTCTCGTTTCTAAAATCCTACGACCCTTAGCGGGATCAGTTTCATCATTATTATAAAAGAAGTTTTTTATAAGTGCCGTCCCTTTTGGAAAGTCCAGGACATGATCTTCCGTGTAGTTGGCACTTGTCCCTTCTGGCATCCAGACAAATCTCGATTTATGGGCATAATCTGAAAATAAAGGTGAATTTAAATCATAAGGAAGAACGCGGTCTACCGGATCAAGGTCAGCAAGTTCTCCTTTGAAAAAGTTGTATTGGGAAAGTTTTTCAAAGGGCTTCTCAGGATTTATTAAAATTCTCTTTGGTCCGTTTGAACAATTAGAAAAAACGAAACTGAGCAGAATAAGGAATATGAAAATTATATTTTTCATAGGTGGACTAAAATTGGATTTACGGGTATAACTATTAATTGAACTTCTGACGTCACGCTAATTCTAATTTAAATTCATAAAAAAATATAAATCAGAATTAAACCTGTATTTTCTAATTTTATAAAACTCAATTAAGCCAAACCTTCAATGAACATAGATGCTACATCCCAGCTAACCATGCATCATGCTCACTCGTATCAAAATCAGGTAACGCACAATCAAATTTGCTCAGATCATTATTCATGTTTTTGGTCATATCTTCCAGAGCTGTGCCCAAGCCGGCGTTGAGATTGACAAAAGTGATGTCTCCGTTATTGGTAAAGCAATAACTGGAAGGTTCTCCTGGCTTTAATATTCCATCTATAATCAGGTCATAGGCTTCTCCACCTAACAGGTTGGTTATTAACTGACCGTATTCTGTTGTATTATCTGAAGGCCCTTTTGTGTCTGTTATTTCATTATCATGCAAATGGATATTTGTTGCATACGGATCAAAATCTTTTGATTCGAAAGGGACGCCGGTAAATAACCAGCTATTCACAGCGATACCTAATGTTTTATGTCCCCTGATAATATTATCATGAGCCTCAATATTAGAATGTGACATGATTATCATACCCGATCCCGGGGGAATTGTGCTCACAACCATACCCTTAGGCGCGAAGTTTTCCCCATTATTATTTTCCATAAGATTATTATAGAATTTAATGCGGTCACCATTCGCCTGGGGCAAATCAGGCATGTCAAAAATCAACATACCTCCCGTATTGTTACGGGCTATATTTTTATAAACTTCTCCGTTCCTGGTATTTTCAATTTCTAACCCAGCCACATTGTCATGTACGTAATTATTTCTAACAACTACATTAGTGGATTGGCCCACGTAGATACCTGCGTCCATCGCAAATGAAGCTTCACATTCTTCCATCAATACATTGGTGCTACTTACAGGATATAAACCGTAAGCACCATTAGTAGCCAGCTTGCCATTAGTCCAGGTTGTCTCAAGGTCTCTCATGATTACATTGGTACATCCCTGAACTTTGATAGCATCACCTTTAGAATCGGCCACTGTAAACCCTTCTAAAGTCAATCCTTTTACATTCTTCGCAAGTATACCTTCGGCACCTTCTATCTGACCTTTAAAAGAAAGAATAGTCTTTCCTTTGCCGGCACCTTTAATTGTAATATCGGGTGTATCATTTAATGAGAGACTTCTTTTAAATGAGAAAGTCCCTGCCGGTAAAATAATTTTATCTCCCGCTTCAGCAGTTATCAATCTTTTTTGCAATTCAGCCTGAAGGTTTTCAACACTTAGTGCAACTTCTGTCTTGCTACCTTCTTTACAGGATAACAAAAACAGGAATGAAGCGGCAATTATAAAAAGTAGATGGTAAGATTTCACTTTAATTCTTTTTTTAGAAATTAGAATAATCAAAATTAAAAATTGTACAATGCGCGTCCTGTAATACGCCGGCCTATTTTTGGAAAGCCGGGTAGTGCTCTGAATTCGTTGTCAAATAAATTAGTTGCCGAAGCTTCTAATGTCAATCCATTATCAAAACCATAACCGACTGATAAGTCCATTAAGGACCTTGCATCAATCTTGCCTGGGAATGTTGAGTTATTGGATGTATAGGCCTGATCCCATTGAAAGGACATACTTCCTTTAATACCCAGTTCCGGACCATAACTAAGACCAAGACGTATCTTATTTTGTGGAAAGTTAAGGTCTCCTGCATTACCTGTAGGTCTGTTGAACCATGTGTAATTAGCAAATGAAGTCAACACATCTGTAAAGTAATATTTTGTATGCACTTCAAATCCCCAGTCATCGCTGATGGCATCAGGATTTCGTGTAGGATAACCAAAGGCGAGTTGTGGAAATCCTGTCTGTGGAACCTGGTCTGACTGAACTATTCCGTGGAATGGCAATCCAGCCCCTGACAAGGCATCCAGGAATAATTGTCCGGCACCGGCATATGCGCCATTCAACAGGTCACCAACTTGCTGGGCCACAGCTGCAGCAGTAGCTGGATCAAATCCGAATTGTGCCAATGCTGCTTCTATCTGTGGCTGGAAGGTAGTCTGTACACCATTACCAAGATCTTGTGGAAGACTGGTCATTGTGATGATTGGACTTACCTGAGAAAACCCTCCGGCAGCTGTCTTTCTAAAATAATAGACATCAAAACCGGCAGCAAATTTATCCCAGAAAAGTCCTTTGTAGCCTAATTCAAATGCAGACAATTGCGAAATCAATTGAGTCTCATGTGAAACAGGTAATAATTCATTTCCGCTGAGATCCGTACTCGCGATACCTCCGGAAAATCCTGCGGGGGCTCCATTTTGCAATATTTGTACTAATGCAGGGACGAGCGGTGCCAGCATCGGATCTTGGGAGGCAAGAGCTTGAATACCGGCGATCACATCTGCATTTACCGCCTGGTACGCCGCAGCAAGTGGGAAGCCCGCATTAAATGGAGTAGCAGGAACACCAGGAATCAACCATGTAATCTGAGGGTCATTGAATGTCTGAGGTCTGATACCTCCCATATTCCAAACATTAAATACAGGTGTTGTCTGAACCGGTAAATCAAAATATATATCAGATGCCGGGATTGGATTGGCTGCACGATTATAACTCAGTCTGATTGAATTAAAGGGATTTACTTTATATACTAATGCTGCTCGTGGGGAAAATGTCTTTTGATCTGTAAAATTATATCCATCATATCTGCCAGCTAAAAACAAATCCAGCTTACTACCGAATTTTAATTTTGCCTGGATGTATCCACCAAATATTCTATAATCATCGTCTTCTTCGTTG
>JAJCYJ010000186.1 GCA_029262975.1 Saprospiraceae bacterium | reverse complement strand
TACAGTTCAGGTTTTATAATTGCCTAGATCTTATAATGGTATTTTTCTAATTGTATACCATGTCGATCACCTATGCTTTTTGTAAACAATAGTGCTGTACTGTCTTACCTACTTGACAGTTTATTTGCGCTACTGACTTTTAAACTTCTTGAAAGCTTCCGTTAACCTCGGTACCACATCAAACAAATCAGCACAGACGCCATAGTCAGCTGCTTTAAAAAATGGCGCTTCGGGGTCTTTGTTAATAACCACGATACACTTAGAGCTATTAACTCCTGCAAGATGCTGAATGGCTCCTGATATACCAGCTGCTATATATAAGTTTGGTCGGATAGCAACACCCGTCTGACCGACGTGTTCGTGATGAGGTCTCCAGCCTGTATCTGCCACAGGTCGTGAACATGCGGTAGTGGCGCCTATTGTTTTGGCCAATTCTTCAATTATCCCCCAATTTTCGGGCCCCTTCATCCCACGTCCAGCAGAGACAACTAATTCTGCTTCTGGAAGTGGCACAATACCATCTACTGTTTTTACTTCTTTGACTGTAACGTTGCTTTCAGGAATATTTACAGACAATGATTCGACAGGACATGCTTGCCCAACTTCAGCTACAGCTATTGCATTGCCCATCAAAGAAAAAACACGTTTATCGCCTTCTACTTTAAATTTAGCAAATGCTTTACCCGAAAAAACAGGTTTCCCCACAGTGATCCCGCTTCCCTCTTTGGCAGGTACGGTATTGACCTGGCTGACAATCCCTGCGTCCATTCTTACCGCAATTCTTCCTGCAAGACTTTTTCCGGCAGAAGAGTGATTTACGACCACAGTATGTGCCCCAACTTGTTCCGCTATCTGAGTTATGATATTGGCATATACACCGCTATCAAAGCCAGCCTTGAAGTCTGCAAGATGAATCACTTTCGACGCACCATATTTTCCTAAATCTCCGGCACCATCTACACCTCCTATAACTAATGCAATACATTCTCCACCTAAAGATTTAGCGGTTAGATGACCATAGTGCACAAGCTCATATGCTGCCTTTTTAAATCGGCCTTTTGGGTTTTCTGCTAATACTAAAACTGACATTATATTTTATTTTTATGCTTAACTGAATCGCTGTCTATTTTGATCAAAAAGACAGCACTCAGATCTTTATTAATTTATATCACTTTTGCTTCTTCATGAAGCAATCTTACTAATTCATCCATATCCTCAGGGTCCACCATTTTAACACCTGTTTTAGCAGGTGGTAACTCATAAGAGACCACACTGACCTTACTCGTCTTGACAGATGCTTCTACCACTTCAAAGGGTTTTCGCTTAGCCATCATGATACCTCGCATATTCGGTATGCGCTGTTCTGCAAGACCTTTCGAGGCTGATACGACAAAAGGATTCTGGACCTCCACTACTTCTACGCCACCCTCAATGTCTCGTGAAATGACCGCTTTGGCTCCATCATGCTCCATATGAGAAGCATATGAAATATATGATATCGAAAGATGTTCTGCAATCATACCTCCTACCTCAGATCCATTAAAATCTATCGATTCCTTACCGGTAAATATGATGTCGTATTCCTTGTCCTTAGCGTATGCAGCTATATTGGCAGCTACTTGTCCCGCACTCAATGCCTCCGCATCTATCCGTACAGCGTCATCTGCTCCTATAGCAAGTGCCTTTCTTATTACAGCATCGTTGGCCGTCAGTCCTACATTGATAACTGTGACACTACCGCCATGCTTTTCCTTGAGCTCAAGGGCACGGACGAGGGCATACCACTCATCATAGGGATTCATAATAAACTGGACACCATTTTCATCAAACTTGCTGTTGCCGTCAGAGAATGCAATCTTTGCCGTTGTCTCTGGTGTTTTTGTGATACACACGAGTAACTTCATATGGATAACTTCTTGTTATTTTTATCAAATATTTGCGAAAAAGCATCATTTTTTCGTCCCGCAAATGTAATTCTTAATTTATACTAATGTAAAGATGGATAATTGGCGACTTGAACATTTAAAAGGACTCCTACAGGAGGATGAAAAAGATGAATTTGTATTATATGCCCTTGCACAAGAATACCTGAAACTCGATCAACCGATGGAAGCCCTGGCTCACTTTCTTAAGTTGAAGAAATATAATGAGCAATATGTCGGGCTATACTACCACCTCGCGGCACTGTATATTGAACTGGGAGAAGATGATAATGCTATGAATACCTTCAATGAAGGCATAGCTATTGCTAAAGCCCTGGGTGATCAACATGCTTTGGGTGAACTGATGAATGCGCGGACTAATTTGGAACTAGGGATTTAAGACTATTTTTAAGATGAGGATCATATTCTTCGAAGATATGATCAAGAGAATGAGTTTTTATCCTTTTCTCAGAAAGACAATTGCCTGTTCGATCCATTTATCTATCCGAGATCAGAGAAAGTAAATATGCTAACTTTCTATGGTTGACTAAACCCTCTTTGGTAAATAAATCCCTTCAAAAACAAAGACTGCAGGACCTGTCAACCAAATATTCTTAAATCCATCAGGATCTCTTTCAAAAGATACATTTAAATCACCACCCATAGCCTCCACTTGTGTACTTCCTTTTCCGATCATTGCACTGCGCTCAGCGGCTGCAATGGCCGCTGCAGTCACTCCGGTACCACATGCAAGTGTCTCATCTTCAACCCCTCTTTCATAAGTTCTGATTTGAAGTTTACCATTAGCTTTGGAAACATAATTGACGTTGATTCCATCTTTTATAAACCGCTCACTATTTCTTATTCCGCGGCCAAGTTGCACCATATTAATCCCTTCAATCTGATCGACAAACCGTACAAAGTGTGGAGATCCGGTGTTCAGAATATAATCATCATTGTCGGAAATGATTTTGTCTACATCTTTCATTTCAATAGAAATATCTGTTGACGTCAGAATTTTTGCTTTATGCAATCCGTCAACAGCGTCAAAGACACAAGTTGTTCCACCGATAATACCCAGTTTATGAGCCAATGCAACGATACACCTTCCTCCGTTACCACACATCGAACTGGGACGACCATCAGCATTAAAATATACCATTTTAAAGTCTGCCTGCTTCGAACGTTCGATATACATCAGACCATCAGCCCCAACACCAAATCTACGATCGCAGATCTGTCTGATAAGTATCTTATCTGATGGCGATACATAAGTCTGTTCCGTCTGATCCAGGATTACGAAATCATTTCCTGCACCCTGATATTTATAAAATGGTATTTTCAAATCAATCAGTTGTGGTAACAAAGAAAAGTCAAAATTGAGTCACATAGAGAATTAACGGTCAGTATTTCTTTCTTTTGTAGGATGAAGATCAGTCTGCAGATAAAAAAATGTTCTAATACACTAACCAGATCAGGTTTGTGGTCTAAATAACATGTTATTTAAGCATCTGATCACGCGATTTATATAGTACCCTTTCAATGAATCAAGCACTTGAAAAATTAATTGTACATCAGTCATCAGTTGCCGTATTGGGACTTGGTTATGTAGGATTGCCACTACTGATGGAGGTTTCCAAGAAGTATAAGGTTGTTGGATTTGATACAAATGACGGTTTGATAGCACAGCTGAAAGACCGATTGATAGAATCTGAAAATATTTTGGTTACGAGTGAATTAGAAGTTCTTCGTTCGTGTACTGTTTATATCATCTGCGTGCCCACTGATGTCCTTGCAGATAAATCTCCAGATTTATCCAATCTCGTCGAAGCATCCGGTTCTGTCGCGGAAGTACTTAAATACGATGATATAATAATCTACGAATCCACTGTTTATCCAGGTTGTACAGAAGAAGTTTGTATCCCAATTTTAGAAAAATCAGGAAAGAAATTAAACCAGGATTTTACGGTCTGTTATGCGCCAGAACGCATCGTCCCGGGTGATAATAAATTATCGCTTAATAGTATATCCAGAATTGTTGCCGCCTCTAATGACAAAGGGTCAGAATTTATTTATCAATTTTATAAATCCTTTATTACTGCTGACATTCATGTCACCCCGAATATCAAGGTTGCCGAAGCTGCTAAAATGGTAGAGAATACGCAGAGAGATCTTAATATTTCGCTGATGAATGAATTGGCAATAATATTTGATAAATTGAATATAGACACAGAATCTGTTCTTGAGGCAGCATCGACAAAATGGAATTTTCATCCTTACCAACCCGGGCTTGTCGGTGGACATTGTATCAGTGTAGATCCCTTTTATCTCTTGCATAAATCAAGATCTGTTGGACACGAACCAAAAGTAATCGCAGCCGGAAGAGCCATCAATGACTATCTTCCCCTATACATCGTCGAAAAAATCGAAGCTTTATTCCTGACTAAGAACAAATCCCTGAAAGGAAGTCACATCCTTGTATATGGTCTTACTTTCAAAGAAAATATAGATGACATGCGCAATTCAAAAGTTGTTGATCTTATCGCTCATTTGAAAAATAAAGAAGCACATGTTGAAGTCGTGGATCCCATTGTACAGATTAGAAATGATGCATCGGGAAAAATACCTATGATTGACATTTCAAAAGTTAAGGGTACTTTTGATTTGGTTGTAATCGCCGTAAAACATAATATATTCTTATCTCTTGGGCACGAGTATTTTTACAATTTATTAGACGAACATAAAATACTTTTTGATCTGAAAAGAATTATTCCAATCGAGCATCGTGGTAAATTTGAATATTGGGCATTGTGAAAAAGGCAACCTCTATAGCTAACATTTCCATGAATGACCTGAGTCTGGAATATCATCTTCTAAAAGAAGAAATAGATATTGCCATCCAGGAAGTGCTTCAGTCAGGAAGGTTCATAGGTGGGCCAGAAGTCGAAAAATTTGAAAAAGATTGGGCGTCCTTTTTGGGATCGAAGCATGTAATTTCTTGTGCCAATGGCACGGACGCACTTCAGATAGCATTAATGGCATTAGATCTCAAAGCCGGGGAAGAAATTATAATTCCGGCATATGGCTATATCGCAGTAGCTGAAGTTGCCCTACTCCTTGGGTTGAAACCTGTCATCGTCGATGTGGGTGAAGATTACAATATCAATCCTGATCTGATTAAAGCTGCTATTACGGAGAAAACAAGAGCGATTGCTCCGATACATTTATTTGGTCACTGCGCAGATATGATGGCAATCATGAATATCGCTGATCAGCACGGTCTTTATGTTATTGAAGATGCAGCCCAAGCAGCTGGGGCAAGTGTCCCTTTGGGATCGGAATTAAAAAAGGCGGGGACTATAGGTACAATAGGAACGTATTCACATTTTCCAACCAAGAACTTGGCTTGTTATGGAGATGGAGGAAGTATATGCACTTCAGATCAGAAGCTTGCAGATAAAATTATCAAGATCAAAGTACACGGACAAAATAAAAAGTATCACCATGAAATAATTGGAATTAACTCGCGATTGGACGCGCTCCAGGCAGCGATACTGAATATTAAACTAAAACATTTGGATACATTCAATCAATATCGAAAAGAGGTAGCTTCCTGGTACCAGGCAGGACTTGGCGATAATGACTCTATCAAATTACAACCAGTTAGCACGCATCATGTATATCATCAATTTGCCATTCAGATAGATGAAAAATTCAGAACTCGGCTTATTAAAAGATTATCTGAAAAAAATATTGCTTCTACTATTTACTACCCAAAAGCTTTCAGCCAACAACGGGCGTTACAAGGCAATATACGCGTGCATAGTGATGAAATGGCTCGATCATTGACGAAGACCACACTTTGTCTTCCGATCAGCAACACAATACGGAAAGAAGAAATTGAGTATATATGTGCCGTAATTAATCAAGTCTGAATAAATGGACGTCCATATTCATAAGACAGCACAAGTCGATAGCGGTGCCACAATCGGATCTGGTACCCGGATATGGCATTTTTGTC
>JAJCYJ010000185.1 GCA_029262975.1 Saprospiraceae bacterium | reverse complement strand
TTTCCATTTTGAAAAAATATAACTTACCTGTTTGTATCAATACCAATGGAACAGGTCTGACAAAAAGAAAAATTGATCAAATCCGGGATATAGGCAGACTTCGTTATTTATCAGTGAATCTCTCTTCGGTTAGAGAGAATTACTATCGTGAAGAACGCAAGTATAATAACCTCCGGGGAATACTAGAAAATTTGAATTATCTGTCAAAAATTGACCTTGCTGAAGAAATGGCGATTGCAGTACTAGGGAGTAATGATGACATACATCGTGAAAATTTCCATGAAATAGAGCATCGTTATGGAAATTCATTTTTCCAGGTAAAATCATTTACAATTAACAATAGAGCCGGCAGACTTGAATCCGGACAAAAAGTTGATGGAGTCATTAACAACCTAAAAGGATGTGATTCCATAGGTTCAAGACCGCTGCAGCATCTACTTATCAATTCTTTCGGTAAATGTTATATTTGCTGCCAGGACTACTTTGAGGAATACCTCGTAGGAGATCTTAACCAACGATCAGTCAGTGATGTACTTATTGGGGAAGAGATGAAAAAGATTCGGGGAATGACTTATGGTATTTTAGATTCTCCTGATGATTATATTTGTAAAAAATGTGTGTTTGCCCTGACGTGTCACAACAATAAATGAACAATTCCCGGGTATTTTACTTAGTTCCTGATTATAATTTCCCGAGTTGGGGAATTGGAATGTTATACAGCCTGGCACTGATGTCAGTAGAAATGGGCATGCAAGCCTTCATCCTGCGTGAAGATTGTAATAATTTACCACCATGGTTAGATGTAGATATCCCAATACTTGATTTTACAAAAGCTATTGAATCGTTACATGCTCATGATGTCTTAGTTGTGCCTGAAGTTATGGCAGGCTCAGAGCGGTTGCAGGAATGTATCGCCAGAAAAATGGTCTATGTTCAGAATGGTTTTTTAATATCTGAAGCACTCGCACCATATTCTACCTATCAGGAGGCAGGATTTGAAAGGGCAATGGTCGTAATGAGACATATTGGAGATATTCTTGACAGTTTTTGGCCGATTAAGACATCGATTGTATCTCCATTTGTGGCAGATTACTTTTTTAATGATGAATCTCCTTTGCCTTTTGCTGAAAGAAAGAAACAAATTCTTCTTTTTCCTAAACCTGGCTATCAGCAAGCTGGATATATGGATTATCAGATAGTCCTAAAGCTTTTGCAACAACGCCTACAGCATGGTTCCGGGAAATTGTGGACAATAATTGAGCTCGAGAGCATGAAGCACCAAAAGGTCGCAGCTTTAATGAAAGAGTCGATCTTTTTTATCAACACCAATTGTTTTGAATCTCTGAATGCCACAGTAGCGGAAGCAATGGCATCAGGTTGTATTAATTTCTGTTATGAGGCTTATGGAGGTCGTGATTTCCTCAGAAGTGGAGAAAATGCCTTTGTTTTTCCAAACAATTACGTGTATCCTTTGCTTGATAAATTGTTTTCTTACCTACCGGAAATCAGCAATATCCCCTATCAACTTGAACTTATGCAAATGAATGCAATCAAAACTGCCAATGAATTCCGAAGAGAAAAAACAAAGAAAGAACTGAAAACTTTCTACAATGACATTGGGGTATTATAAAAGGGTTTAAATTGAAAGTTATACATGTATTTTCATGATGCTATTATAGAACAGGATTTGATTCCTTTTGAGTGCAGTAACCTGATGGGTAAAAAGGTGCTGGTTTTTGCCCCACATCCAGATGATGAAACGCTAGGTTGTGGGGGTACTTTAATGGAACATGTAAGATATGGTGATGAGGTAAAAATCATCTTTCTTACGGATGGAGGCAAAGGTGATTTTGCAGGGAAGTTTAGTGCAGAGTCCTACACTGATATTCGCAGGAGTGAAGCTATTGAGGCCTGTAAAGTCCTGGGTATTGATGACCTGGAGTTTTGGGATTTTGAGGATAGAAGCTTGGGTAGTTCCATTCTTCACTTTGACCGGGTGAAATTCTGTGTTACTGAATACTTACCGACTTTGATTTATGTCACATCACCCCTCGAACTCAATCCTGACCACCGCGGAGCGGCGAATTTAGTTTGGAGCGTTATAGACGACTGCAAACTGGAATGTCATCTGGCTTTCTATGAGGTTAGCACTCCTTTACAACCTAATAGTCTGGTGGATATTTCACGGGTCATTCAGGATAAAAAACAAGCGGCTTCTTGTTATGCAAGTCAAATGGACCCGATTGATTATTATGATTTGATGGTATCAATGAATCGATTTAGATCACTGACCATCGCCAATATTGGAAAATATGCTGAAGCATTTGTTGTCATGAATAGTGAAAGAATTATTGGAAAGAAATTGTCGGATTATTTTACTTTAAGTAAATACCTGAAGCCCGAAAAAGGCGAATCAAATCCTTTGGTTTCTATTATTGTTCGAACTCAGAATCGCACCCATTTATTAAGAGAAGCGTTAGAAAGTATCGTTCGTCAATCTTATAAATCTATAGAAGTAGTTGTCATAAATGACGGAGGATGCAACGTTGATGAGATTGTCGAGTCTTTTAAATCAGCGCTCAATTTGAAATTAATTCAACTACAGGAAACAAGAGGAAGATCTGCTGCGGCCAATATTGGTTTAGAAAACGCTAAAGGTGATTTACTGACTTTTCTTGATGATGATGATATTATTTTTCCGGATCATATAGAACACCTGGTTTCAGGAATGAAAGCCCACCCCGAGGTTCAATTGGTTTATTCCGATTGTGTATTGGGCCTTTATACTTTCCGGGAAGATGGGAAGCATGACCTAAAAGAAGAGAAAAAGGGGCGGTTCAAAGGAATTGACTTCAATCGAGACCGGCTACTTCAATCCAATTTCATTCCAATCATCACGGCCATGTTTACCAGGGATTTAATTGGAAAATCAGGTTTATTGGATGAATCATTGGATTTGTTTGAAGACTGGGATCTTTGGATTAGAATGAGTATGCATAGTGAGTTTGTTCGCTTACCGGTGATCACCTGTGAGTACAGGATTTTCGGATCAAGATCGTATGATCCTTTACCTGTCCAGATGCGTATCTATGAAAAATATTGGCATTTATGTACGCCACAAAACCTGATGAGATGGCTTCATACGATGCAGGTAGAAAATGATGCACTGAAAGAGCAATTGAAGAAGTATGAAGATTCCTGATTCTGAAATTATAATCGTTTGCCAAACAGGATGTGAAGAATCGCCCGCAATTTGCTCATTTTATATTTCACAAGGTAAGGTTGTAACGTTTTAATTTTATAAAAATAAAGACATTTGTCATTATAGATTCCATTGGCCTCGGTACAATCTTCATTTATAATCAAATCAGGTACCGGGAAGTTAAAAGGCTCAATCAGAAAATTCAAAGGACGCCAATCACCCGAAGTGATATCGAAGTTGAAAGGTCGATCACTGTATGAAGTTAGAAGCACCCAGGTAGATTTGCTTGACCCAATATTCTTCAATGCACTACTGATGTCTTCCATTGAAAGATGCACCAAACAATCCCGGCAAACTATTAAATCAACTTCAGGCAATGGGTCAATAGTCAGATCCAGGTTAATAAACGTCCTTTTTTCCTTTTTATATTTTCTATTATTCTGAAGGACAAGTTCTTTGACAATATCTGCGCCGATATAATCTACTTTATCAAGATCCAACATTGACATCCAATGAAAATCACCACACGGAATATCAAGGAGGCTTTTGATATTCTTTGCAATTAAAAAATTTGCGAGCTCGATTCTGGTGGTTCGGGTCTGTTCAAGCGAAGATCCAGGCCCCGATATACTTTCAATTCCCCTCCAGAAATTCGTTTGGTAAATTTTAGAAAAAGCTTGCATTGGTGACATACCTATAAATGCACTTTTTCTTAATCCCATGGTATATGTCAAATAAAAAAACCTCTGATAGAGGATTCCCTTGATCACTTTAATTGTATCCCTAAATTTATTATAATTATAAAATGTTTTCAATTTGTTCTCAGTACTTTTGTTATGTCCAGAACCTATAATATAATGGAATAGAGTTGGCCTTGTGCTATTCCATAAATTGCAAGTGATTTATTACGAACTCACTTACATTTTATAAATATTGTTTTATTGTCTCATTTCATTCAAACGATCCATGAAGAATTGTTGCGCATAATCGTATAACAACAAGTCATATTTATTTTGTTCGATAATCTTTTCTTTGATTGATTCGTCGATTTCACCTTGATACTGATATTCCGGTCTTTTATTGATTATTCTTTCTTCGTAAGAATGAAAGGGAATGGAAAAGGTATGGCAAAAAAGTATTTCAGTGTCTTCCATCCGTTCACAAATTCCAAAAAATTCAAATTGACTGACTATTCTCTTTTTAGCCCGGGAAAGCATGTCTTGCCATTCCTCTTCTTCAAAGTGAGGTGCTGAAAGACAGGGTCCTTCCGATCCCAGAAATCTAACCTGAATGTTATCAATATAGGTATTGGCATTTATATTTTTTTGTAGAATGACTTCTTCCAGGGTCATATCTGCTGCAAAATCAATTATCTGACTTTCATCGTTTTGTATTTGAGTACCATTTTGCACGATCGGCCGGCGTATCTGGTAATAATGAGAAATTACTTGCTTTACGGGGTGCCTTAACATAGTGACATAGGATGCATCTGATGCGTCGCTTATAATATTTGAATAAGGCATATGTCCACTTATGATCAGATGGTCGGTAAAAAGGTTTGGCATCCAACTTCCGGGAGGAGTTCTCCATGCTTCTTCCTGGAGGCGAAAATGTCCCTCTTTACCAAGTTTGCTTTCCAGGAAGTTGATAAAACTCATCCCTCCAGTTTTCGGAATATGGATAAATATTACCGGACTCTTCCAGGTATTGAGGTTCATTAATGAAGTTTTGTCCACAGTAGAATTTGATCTATGTATAAATATATTATTACTGAGGGAAAGATGAACGATAAACGAAGCATTCTGACGCGGTTTTATGTGCCATATGGAAATATAAACATTGGTAATTTCTTTGACAACTTTGGGATGATAGGTAAAATACTCGGATTTAAAACTATGTTTGAGCTCGAAAGCTGATGATGACATGAAAACAATCTCCATAATTATTGTTCATTATCATACTCCTGACCTGCTCATCAATCTCTTAAATTCTTTCTTCGAGACTACAGACCTTTCCAATAACAATTACGAGATCATTATTGTAAACAATGGTGGTGCGTTAGATCGGCTACATCAAGTTGAATTTTCAATTCCTTTGAACGTATTCCATAGTGACAGCAATATAGGATATAGTGCCGCCATCAATAGAGGTGTTGCTGAGTCGAAAGGTGAAGTGCTTATTGTAATGAACGCTGATATTAAACTACTGAAGGGTGCTATCAGATCGTTGAGTGAATCGTTAGATGAATGTGATGTGGTTGGACCACAATTCTATTTGGATGAAAACTCCGAATTCATTCTGCCTCCAACTGAACGATATGATCTTCTGTACAGAATGCTCAAAGAGCTGAGTCTCCGAAATTCTTTTTATCTAAAGCGGTTTCAAGATCTTTGGTGGCATCATGCCGCACGTCATATTTTAGCCGTCGGTCCAGTGCAGAGTTTTCATTTATCGGGAAGTTTATTGGCATTTAAGAGGGAAACATGGAACAAAGTCGGCTCTTTCGATGAAAGATACAGACTCTATTTTGAAGAAATAGATTGGTTGTTGAGGGTAAAGCGCGCAGGCCTAAAAGCGTTATACCAGCCAATGGCAAATGTTGTCCATTATTATAATCAATCTGCAAAGTCAGAAAAAGATGCTCAAAAGTGGTTCGAGGAATCTGAAATGAAATTTTACTCAAAAACAAGTACTTTCTTTTCAAGAAGTATCCTGACCTTTCTAAAAAACATTCTCACCAAAGTGGACATTTATAAATTTGGGTTGTCCTGGGAACGAGAGAAAAAAAACGATGGAGAACCCTTCATTCCAATTTCATTTCAGGGGATTCCAGATGGGGATGTTGAACTATTTGTGCAAATGTCAGTATCTCGAACCTTTGTTCCATCCGCAGTCTATCGATTGAATCGAAATAATATTGATGGCTGGTCATTCGTCGGAGATTTATGGAGTCGATTGGCTCCAGCTAAATATTATTTTAGAATAATTGATCGCAAAGGTGGACAGATTCTTCCGCGGAATTAGAGAGCACCCATTACCTTGATTGACAATAATATTCTAACTATAATTAGCTTCTATTGCTGTGTGGACGTACTTCTATTAATCTATCAAATAATTCTGTTTTTGTAATATACTTTATCTTATCATACCCGTCCTTTTCTTTGTCAATCTTAATTAATCCGAAATAATCCAGGAATCTATCAAACATCCGTATAGAATAACAATTAGTAGAATAGCTTTCTAAGGAGCCATAACCCGGTTCAATCGGATCTAATATTTGTGGGTAAGCTTCAAAATATCTCTTGGCGTAATATGAATCCAATCGTTTTTCTTGCCCATATTTCGACAATAGCATCAATGAAAATCCATATCCAAGTTGCCCAATATCGTTTTCACCATATGCATCAAAATAAGCCCAATTAAATCTTGAAGCAAATGTTTCTATTATAGTCTTTAGTAGTGTTTGGTTTTCCGATATTAACTTTTCTCCCTTTTTTGTTAAACTTAATTTTCCTTTACGCTTCTTCACTAATCCTACAAGTTCAATTAATATCCTAGTGAGATTCACTGAAATAGAATCAGTCTCTTTATACAATTTCGATATCCCCTTTTCAATAAGATAATCTTTTATAAATCCTTGTTGATAAAGGTCTGCAACTATTTTTGTAGGTAAAAATCCTTTGTTTGTAAGTTTAATCTCTCCGTCTTTTGCAATCAACTCTGTTAGGTATTTAATCTGATTGAGTATCGGAATCTTTTGATAATCAGAATCGGATAGTTTTTGCAATTGAATCGGACTATCTGCTCCGAATGTGAAATGTAATACATGGTGCATTTCAAAAGGAGAATACCCTTCAAATTCAGGAATTGACCTATTGTTTTGCTCATTCATTACTTTGTCAATATGTTCTTGTATGTCTTCTAAATCCATGCAGTTATTTGTTATTTAGTTGTATGCCTCTATGTAAAACAACAGGTGTCTGTGCCATCTCTCTAAAATTTTAATTTCAACAATGTCCGGAAGTAACAATGATCATAAGGGAGGTTATTCGGTTCGAACAAGGATCCCTATGTATTTCCAGTATTTCTTTTGATCGATCCAATATTTTCTAATTGTAAAAATCATTAGTTTGTCACAAGTGTGGTCGACTCTATCCGGACACCTCAATGTAGAGCCATTAGTTTGCCACTGAAAGTTCACGATGGGGATATTCACTTGCCCTATTTTGAAAAGAAGTAATTTTTGGATTTTGAATAATGCCATCTTTGATTTCAATAGCTCGCCGGATCGTTTCACTTTCTTTCCATTTTTTTGGGCCTCCCATTATCAAGGGCAAATAAGGAGTAAGGCTGTTAGATATTTCCCAGGAGGTGGCATTCCATAGATATGAAGGCGAATGGTCTACAGCATAATAAAATACCTTTCCAACCTTAAATATCGGCGACTCAAAATTAGTTGGTTTTGCAAATGAAAAGCCCATCCCTTCATCACAACTGATATCCACAATCAGACAGCCTGGTTTCAGCCGGTCATTTTGGTCTTCCGGTACAAACATCAAAGGGTGATCAGTATCCTGAAGCATACCATTCACTATAATGTCTGCATCTATCAATTCTTCTACAAATGGGCGTGATTTATGTTCGGGATGCAGGGTCATAAGTGTTCCTTTTTCATCCTCATCAAATTGATAATAATTAACTCCAGCCATTTGGTCAGCCACCAAAAAATAATGTCGTTGGGTAAATACAGTAATGTCCTGGATACCTCTGGCTTGCAATCCTCGTATGGCTCCTCTGCTCACCGAACCAAAGCTAATCACAACAGCTTTACGATTTGGTCCATAGTTCCCATCGATTCCCATCAGGTTCATAGCGTGTTGTACACCGGCATAGCCTGCGATTTCATTATTGTTTTGAAAGATATGCATTTGCCAATCTCCTTTAGCTGACCAACGATGCATGGCCTCCCAGGCA